>JACCUZ010000244.1 GCA_013698395.1 Sporichthyaceae bacterium | reverse complement strand
CAAGTGCCCGCGGAATCGGAGAAGTAGAAATCACCCTCCGACATGTGCTGGCCACTAGTTCTCCATCCATCGGTGCCACCACGGGTCCGGGTTCTTGTGCTGACCGGGTCGGTCGGAAGAGTTGTTTGTAGCCGAGCAGCGCTCCCCAGGGTTCGACCGTCTGGGTCCGCCGGTCGGGGTTCGACCAACGCCGCTGGGGCAGCCGCAGCGGGGTCCGTATGCGACTTGTCGGTCTGCTCCGAGTTCAATTCGATCGGTGCCGGAAGCTTTGGATCGCCAGCGAAGTTGACGCCCGCAAGGACCGCGAAACCAACCGCGACGGCGACGCTCATCATGGCGAATCGCCGAGCCTTACCCATCATTTCCGACCCGGCTGCGGTCGAGCTCGGCGATCGCCGGACCGTGACCGCGGAAGAGGAGTGAAGACTATAGATGTAGGAAGAAGATCTGCGGCTGTGACGCTTGCCGCCGGGTTACTTCTCCTGGCGGCTGGATTCATCGCGCATGGGTGGGCTGACTATCTGCTCGTCTTCGTCGCCTTGGCTCTCTTAGTTCGGCAGCTATTGGCTTCGGCGGCATGTCCGTTCCGAGATGTACCGCCGGGCCAAGTTTCGCGCCCATACGGAGCCGCGGAGCAGTACCAGAGCGGGTGGCCGCTCAGGTGAGAGCTGTCCGATTGAGGGCGCTGGGTGACTGGGCCTGGTTCGATTACCGCAGCCTGGCGACCGGGGCACGACCGGACCGCAGAGATCTCTCCAGCAGGGCCGCTTCGTCGTCCTGACTGTGGGCAGAGGGCCGGTCGTGCCGAGCGACAGGACGTGCCGTGACCGGTGAGCAGGGCGCGAGGGCGCGCGTACTGGATCCGTTGCGCGACTTTCTTCGTGAGGAGGCCACCGGTGGGATCGTGCTGGTGCTGGCGGCCGTTGCGGCGCTGGTGTGGGCGAACAGTCCCGCCGCCGACGGCTACACCACGCTGTGGTCCCACGAGCTGACCGTTGGGCTGGGTCAGGCGTCGATCACGGAGGATCTGCAGCACTGGGTGAACGACGGCCTCATGGCCGTGTTCTTCTTCGTCGTGGGTCTGGAGATCAAGCGGGAGCTGGTCACGGGCGAGCTGCGGGACCCACGCGCCGCCCTTCTCCCGGTGCTGGCAGCGCTCGGGGGCGTCGCCCTGCCGGCGGGGATCTTTCTCGCCATCACCTCCGGCACCGTGGGAAGCGGGGGTTGGGGCATTCCCATGGCGACTGACATCGCGTTTGCACTCGGCGTGCTCGCGCTGCTGGGCCAACGCGTGCCGATCGGAGCGAAACTGTTCCTGCTGACCATCGCGATCGTCGATGACATCATCGCCGTCACCGTCATCGCGGTGGCCTACAGCGACAACATCTCACCGATGTGGTTAGGCGGGGCGGCGGTTGGCTTGGTGGCGGTGGTCGCACTGCGGGCAGCAGGAGTCAACGCGATCTGGGCGTACCTGCCGGTGTGGGTGACGGTGTGGGTGGCGACGCTGGAGTCCGGTGTGCACGCCACCATCGCCGGCGTCGCGCTCGGTCTGCTCACACCCGCCAAGGCTGTGCGCGGCCGAGACCTGCTCGGAGTGCTTGAGCACCGGCTACACCCTGTGTCGGCACTTCTGATCGTTCCAGTTTTCGCCCTGGCCAACGCCGGAGTCGCGGTGGGTCGAGATGCGATCGCAGCGCCCGGAGCCGCGCGGCTCGCCGGTGCCGTGGTGCTCGGACTGGTCGTCGGAAAGGCTCTCGGCATCGCCGGCACCACGCTGATCGCCCGTCGGTTGGGCATCGGCGTGCTCCCAGAGGGTGTGACCACCCGGTATGTCTGGGGTCTGGCCGCGTTAGCTGGCATCGGTTTCACGGTCGCGCTGTTCATCGCCGACCTGGCATACACCGATCCGGCACTGACCGATACCGCGAAGATCGGCATCCTGGTGGGATCTCTGCTCGCAGCCGCGCTCGGAGCCGCCATCCTTTTTCCTGGACGCCATCCGCGGGCCGAGGAGCGTCTGGCGGTGGCCGGCACGTCAGTCCCGGCACCCGACGCGGATGCCGGCCGGTCTCCGTCACGTCCCCCTGAAGTTCCGGCCGTGCGCATGAAGGCGACCGGTGATGAGGCGAAGCAATGACATCGGCGCTCACGATCCTCGGGACTCACCGGCGGGCACGCCGGGCGCTACCTGTTGCCGTCGAGGAGGTCGACCCGAATGGCTGAGGCGACGTTGACGGTGAAGCGGTCCCAGGTGGCGGCCGCCAAGCTCCGGCTGAGCCTTGACCGCCGAGCCGGCCGGGAGTCGTCTGCGGCGATCCGAGCGATCGCCAGTGCGCAGCCCCGGCCGAACGGCTATCGCCGCGTCCTCGGCAAGGACTGACCCGACCGTTCTCAGCGCCATCTGACGGGCGAATCCTCCACGGATTCCATCCATGGCGCGCCGCCCCGAATCCGGTGCCGTCCGGCGTGGTCCGCAGAGTTTCTGTGACCATTCCTGTGACCACCGGGCGGTTTTTGCCCCTCAACGCCAACGGCGGGTGCCTCTGACGTGCAGAAACACCGACCGTCGTGCGTGCGTCGGGGTGGCGGGATTTGAACTCCCGCGCAGCCGGTCCACTGGGGTTCTCGCCGATCCGCTCAGTACGAATATCCGCAGGTCAAACGGCATGATCGCGTCCAGGGGTATTCGCCGGCTGCCATGGCCTTCCGCTGGATCCTGTGACCATTCCTGTGATCAGCCTCGTGACCACGAGATCCGACGGATCACAGTTCCTCACTCCGACCGGTCGCTGCGGCGGTCGGGCCTACGATGCCATGGCGAACCGCCGCTCATACGCAGACTTCGCCTATGGCACGGCGCCGATGATGCGATCCGTGACGTCGAGAAGGGGGACGTTGTAGAGGATGCGGCCGGGTAGGCGGGCCGGTGACTCCATCGGACGGTCCAGCCCCGGGCGCCACACCAAGCAAGCGCGCGCTGCGCCCCTCGTTGAGCGTAATGAGCAGCCACCGGCCGTCGCGGCTGAACACCAGGCCGACGGCCGCCTTCGGTGCCAGCTCCACGCCGGGGACCAGCGACAAGGTGCCGGTGCGCAGGTCCTGCACGGCCACGTCGGACGGCCCGCCGGGATGCCCAGGGTCGTATCGGGGGTCCGGGCCGGGGCGGGAGAGCTGGAACGCGGCGTACCGCCCGTTCGCGCTCAGGACGACCTCGGAGGCGAGGGCTCGACCGGGCGGCAGCGGGAAGCTTCGGGCGGCGGCACCGACGCGGGTGCTGGCCCAGGCGGCGGATGTCGGCGGGGTCGGCGCGGGACACGGCGGCGATGTCGCAGCCGCCGTCGGCCGGTTGCTCCCATTGCGAATGATGCTGCCGAGGAAGTCCTGGCCGGTGGCCGCGGCGGCCTGGCGGAGACGCAGCTACGTCGTGTCGCCCCTGCGAAGGGTTGCCGTCACCGCGCCGTTCACGACGAGCCGGGTGGTCAGGATCACTCCTGCGTTGGCGAGGGTGTTGGACGCGAAGCACATTCCGTCGGCGCGCGCGACCAGGTCGCGAATCCGGTCGACGGTTTCATCGGTCTCGATGCTCACGTCGTAACCGATGTCGCGGAAGGCGCCGCCGATGAGAACCCGGTCGAAGTGCCCCAGGGCGGCAACCCGCAGCCCGCGCAGCAAGACCCCCTCGGCGATCGCCAGAGACACGTAGTGGTTGGCCAGGCAGGACGCGGCGCCTGCGAGAAAGTAGGCCAGCGGGTTGGGCGCGGTGCCGGTCCCGCCGCGCTCGACCGGCTCGTCGACCATAAAGACAAAGTCGCGCTTACGCACCTGGAACGGCCCTGTGCCGGGACCGATCCAGTCGACCACCACCCTGTCGGCGGCGCTGGTGCCCAGGTCCGCCGCGCGCCGCGACTCGAGATCGGCTAGCACGTCAGCGCGTACCCGCACACGGTCCATGCCCGCCAGCCTTCCAGCCGCAACCGGCCACCACCACCCGGCCGGGCACGATCCGGTCCAGACGGCCCGTAGCCGACCGGGCGTGCGGTCAGGCCTGCTCGGTGCCGCCGCGGGACACGGCGACCGTCACGAGTCGACGGCACATGATCCTCGGTGACGGAGTCGGCTACCCGGTCCCCCGCGCGGGTCCGGTTCCAGATTTCGGCTGGCGGTCCAATGAGGGCGCGACAGGCACCCTTGCGGATGCTGCAGCGCGCCCTCACCGGCGTCAACGTCGACGGCGACGCACTCGGCCCTGGACTCGGCCTCTGCCGCTCGCGCTCGTGTGCCTGTGAATACGCCCAAGCTGCCTGGCATCCTCCCTGCCCGACACGCGACTGCAGCACGTCGGCGACCCAGCGCGCGGGCACCCCTGACTGTGGCTGAACTTGCCTCAGCTTGGTGAGCCAACGGCCGCGGTCGCCACCTCGGCCAGGGTCCTCCCGACGATATCTGGTTTGGTGAAGTGATCCGGGTATGGCGCGTCGCGCCGATCCAGCCACGCCGTGTGCATGCCGGCACGCTTGGCCCCGTCGATGTCCCATGGATGCACGGCAACCAGCAGCATCGCCTCGAGTGCGGTGCCGCACTGCTCGGCTGCGTAGGCATAGGCCTGGCGGGCCGGCTTCCATGCCCCCGCGTCCTCGACGCTCAGGAACCGTTCGAAATGGTCGGCGACGCCGGCAGTGACGAACATCGTGTTGGCGAGCGCGATCGAGCCATTGGTGAGCGTGACCATACGCATCCTTGCATCAGCTAGCATCCGCAACCCGTCGACCACGTCCGGGTGCAGCGCCAGTTCGCCGAGACCGCTCATCACGTGCCGCACCGCGGCATCGACACCACGGTCCAGGCTGTCCACCGAGGCGAACAGGCCGCGCAGAACCCCTTCTCCTACCTCAGCGAAGCCGGCATTCACCCCTACGGCGGTGAGCGCAAACCCGTCGCGCAACAGCGACGCAAACCACGTCTGCATCAGGGCGCTGGGCGCGCCAACCTCGGTGAACCTGTCGGCCAGAGGCGCCATGTCGGACAAAGTCTCGTTGACGTCGAACACCACGACGTCGGGATGGAAGCCCATACGGGCGCCCTACCCGCGGAGATGTCTCGGCACTCCCCCCGCGGCAGCCCCGGGCGCAACACCTTCGCCGGGCCTGCCTGTGACGGTCAGGTCGGGGCCGGGCACGATCCTGGCCAAGACGCCTCTGGCCTGCGCATCGCAAACAGTTGTCCGCTGTAAGCAACTGGCAACATGTCTGGGTCATCATGAGGTGCGCGGCCCGTCGGGACTCGGCGTGTGAGGCGGCGGCTTGCGGGCGACGCGACAACGGCCGGTGTCGCTCGGAGGGCTGGCCATGGGGCGACCTCGCGATCGCCCTGAATCGAGTTTGCCGCGAACGGAGCGTGCGAGATGGACACGACAGCGAGCAAGCGGTCGACCGGGCGATCTCGGGGGTGGTGGGCCTGGCTGATCGGCGTGCCGCTGACTGTGGCGTTCCTGCTGGCCGGGCTGTGGATCTTCGCCGGCGTCCTCGCGCCCGGCTACTACGCCTCGTTCGTGCTGGCGGCCGGGTGGTTCGTCCTGGCGATGTTCCTGCTCCGCCCGGTGCGCAGCCGCGTCAGGGCACTGGACCGGCCGATCCGCTACACCTACCTGGCGACCGCCGCGGTGTTGGTGGTCGTGGTGTCACTGACCACCTTCCGTGACGACACCGTCGACGAGCGGGCCGTTTCGGCCGGCTCCGGCAACGAGCAGCTGTCGAGCGGGCAGTTCGTCGGCGTCGCGCACGACGCCTCGGGCACCGCCGCGGCGGTGCGAGTCGCGGGCGGTGAGACCAAGCTGACCCTCACCGACCTCGACACCGACAACGGGCCCGACCTGCGCGTCTACCTGGTCGCCGGCACCGTCGAGGGCGACTCCGACGTGCAGGACTTCCAGGACCTCGGCGCGCTCAAGGGCAACAAGGGCACCCAGCAGTACACGATCCCGCCCGACGTCGACCTGGACCGGTACGCCACGGTGGTCATCTGGTGCCGTGCGTTCACCGTCGCCTTCGCCAAGGCGCCTCTCGCGAGCTCCTGATGCGCTACGACCTGGTGGTCGTCGGGATGGGCTCGGGCGGCCTGGTCGCCGCCGAGTTCGCCGCCTCGCTCGGGCTCAGGGTCGCCGCGGTGGAACGGGATCGGGTGGGCGGGGACTGCCTGTGGACCGGGTGTGTGCCGTCCAAGACGCTGCTGGCCTCGGCCAAGGCCGCGCACCACCTGCGGACCGCGGACCGGTTCGGCCTGACCGCCGTCGACCCCGCCGTCAACCTGGCGCGGGTGTGGGAGCGCGTCCGGTCGGTCCAGCAGGGCATCGCGTCCAGCGACGACGACCCGGCCCGCTACCAGGCGATGGGCATCGACGTGGTCTTCGGTGAGGCCACGATGGTCGGGCCGCACGCCGTGCGGGTCGACGGGCGCACGTTGGCCACCCGGTTCGTCCTGTTGTGCACCGGCAGTAGGCCCGCAGTCCCGCCCGTCGTGGGGCTGCCCGAGGCCGGGTTCCTGACCAGCGAGACCCTGTTCACGGTCAAGGAACCGCCCCGCAGCTGCGTCATCATCGGCGGCGGACCGATCGCGGTGGAGATGGCCCAGGCGCTGGCCCGGCTCGGCGTGCGGGTGCACCTGCTGCAGAAGGGCGACCGGATCCTGCCCCGCGACGAGCCGGAGCTGACCGAGCTGCTCACCGACACGTTGCGCGCCGAAGGTGTCGACATCGACCTCGGCGTGGCCACCGACCGGGTGCACGTCAACGGCCGGTCCAAGATCGTCGAGGGTAGACAGGAGCGCGGGCAGCGCCGGTGGGAGGGCGAGCAGATCCTGGTCGCGGCCGGGCGGGAGCCCACCATCGACGGGCTCGGGCTCGACGAGGTCGGGGTCGCCACCGGCCCCCGAGGCGTCACCGTGGATGACCGGCTGCGGACCAGCGTGCCGTCGATCTACGCGGCCGGGGACGTGGCCGGGCGGTTCCTGTTCACGCACTCGGCGGGCTATGAGGCGGTCCTCGCGGTCCGCAACATGTTCTTCCCAGGCACCTCCAAGCCGACCGGTCTGGTGCCCTGGTGCACGTTCACCGACCCGGAGCTGGCCCACGTGGGGCTCACCGTCGCGCAGGCCCGGGAGCGTCACGGCGACGACGTGGAGGTGTCGCGGGCCGATCTCAGCCACTCCGACCGCGCCCGCGCTGACGGCGCGACCGTGGGCCGGGTGGTGCTCGTCGCCGCGAAGGGGCGCCTGGTCGGTGCTCACATCCTGTCGCCGGCGGCCGGTGAGGTGATCCACGAGCCCGCGTTGGCCATCCACCGCAAGATGAGGCTGCGCGACCTGGCCGGGCTGATCCATGTCTATCCGACGCTGACGACCACCACGAACCTGTTGGCCGCCGACGCGGCCTACGCCAACGCGCGCAGGTTCGGGTGGCTGATCCGCAGCGACAAGCGCCGCCGTTGAACCACCGCCGAGGGCGGCGTCGTCGGCAAACCGCAGAGCGCTCTCACCCACCATCGAAGAGTGGGCCGATGATCGTGAGACCGAGGTCGGTGCCGAGCTCGGAGACCACGACGAACAGAAACAAGGCACCACCCGCGAGGCCCAGGTCCTTCAGGAACTGGGTTTGCTCGTTGACATTGCCCGCCGGATCCGTCTCCTTCCAGAACGTGGCGATGAGCACGATGACGTCCACTGCGACTCCCTGTTGAACCGAAACGATCTGTGGCCTGGGGAACCTCGGTTGCGGTTTGCCCGGGCGAGCCCAACCTCCGGCGTCGGTCTTGTGGCCGGTTCGTGACACGCCACCCAGCGGCGGCTGCCTTCGCCTGGTCGCCCGCGCGGCGTCGATCGTCGGCGCTCGGTCCGCGATGTCCGGGAAGGTTCACACAGGAGGATCGATTCGACAGGACGGGCGCAGCATCGGGGTCGTCGGCAGGGTCCGCTATGCGCTGGTGCTCCTGCTGCTCCGGGTCGGCGCCTCGAGGTTCGCGCCGCCCAGAACGCACAAGCTATACAGCCGCTGGTCACCGGGAGGTCACTGCCGTTGAGGGTGCACGACGCGTTCGCAGGTCCGCGACCTCGCCGCGTCATAGGTGTCACCGAGATCCTGGCCGGAAATCGCGGTCGTGCTGCGCCGATGGGCTCAAGCTTCCTCGGACCCCCGACCCCGACGAGGTGGTCGGATCGGTCCGGGCGGAGCGTCAGACCAGGGTCGCGTGGGCCACCGGGGCAGCGAAGGACCGGCACCAGATGAGCACGGTCTGCTCGCCGCGAAGATCGGCCTCTGCCGGTACGTCGTAGTTCTGGTTTCCTTTGTTGCCTTTCAGCCTCCCGAGGAAGGCCCCGTCACCGGGGTCCTCGGCGCCCTGCCGGGGGACGAGGTAGACGACGTAGTCCGGGCCCGACTGCACGTCGAGGTTCTCGAACCGGACGATCCGGTCTCCGGTGGCCAGCTCGATCAGCCGGGCCCAGCCCGAGGCGCGGTAGTCCAGCATGCGCATCTTTCCTTCGCCGAGCAGCGTCGCCGCCGCGACCGACGAAGACGTGGTCGCCGAGGGCGGGTTGGTGGCGGAGGACGGCGCGCCGCCCGACGGCTCGGACGACGCCGACGGGCCGGCAGATCGCGGTACGACGGCCACGTCGAGCTCCTCGTCGATCTCGGTGTCCCGCAGGCTGGGCAGGATCGTGGCGGTGAGCACAGCCAGCACCAGCAGCGCCTGGATGGTCTGCGCGAGCCGTGGCCTTCTGGGGCCGAGCAGTCTTCCGACACCGATGACGACGAGGACGACAAGAGCGATGAAGACAAGCGCCCGCGGAGCGGTCAGGGTGGACCGGACGAGTTCCGGGTTCCAGGCGTAGGTCGCGACCAGTGCGATCGCGGACAGTCCCGCGGGTACGAGCCACCCGGGCAGCCGGCGGCCAGGGGGTGGTGCGGTCATGACGGCGGAACGCTTCCCTGCGTCAGGACGTGCCCCGCCGCCGCTCGCCGGCGAGGGTTCGAGCGACTCCACCATTGCTCTCCCCCATCCCTGACGGGTGATCCCCGCACCCGCCGGCCCGCGAGGCGAGCCGGGCGGACGGGCGCTGGTGGTCCTCCCGGGTCAGGAGACACGCTCGACCGTGATCTGGGCGACCGGTGCCGCGATGTCCCAGCCGTGCACCGCGGGGACCAGGTCGGCGCCCCCGACGATGCCCGGGTGGTGGGTGATGACCCCGCCCTCGGCCAGCGCCGGGTTGCTGGTGCCGGTGCCGGGCTCGCCCGAGCTGATCCCGATCAGTCCCTGGCACGGCGGCACGATGTCGGCGAAGTCCTCGGTGTTGCTCTCCGTTCCGGCGTCGTACGCCGCGGTGTCCACGCTCACGGTATCGCCGATCCTGGCGGGCAGCCGGAGCCGGTCGACGCCGGTGAACCCGTCGTTGGTGCAGATGAGCATGGACACCCAGGACAGGAACCGCGCGTCCGGCGAGCCGGCCACGGCCAGGGTCACCGACTGGTCGAACGCCCCGTCTCCGGGGACACCGGCGGGGACCAGCGGCGCGGCGGCGGCGGCCACGTCGGCCACTGCGGCGGTGCCCGTCAGGCTCGCATGCAGCGGAGCCAGATCGCCGTTCTCCGCGATCTGCTGAACACCGACGGTGGCCGGGTGACCGACGTCGAACACGCCGACCGACCCGCGATGGATGGCCACCAGCGGCGGAGTCAGCGGCTGGCCGGCGGCGCGGACCGTGATGGTCACCTCGTACTGACGCGTCGGGGCGTCGGCCTGGGCCGGTGTGGCGAGCAGACCTCCAGCTGCGCACACGCCCGCGGTCAACGAAGCGATCGTGGTGATTGTCCTCATGAGAACGACCTCCCCAAGCTCGGATGATGTCCGGATCATGGCCACCTGGTGAGGACGCTAGGCGCGGGTTCTTTCCCAGTGCTTACCTGCTCCGATCGTCCTACGAAACTGATAGCGGGACGGTCACGGCGAACCGCGCCCCCGCCGCGCCGCTCTCGGCGCTGATGCGCCCACCATGGGCCTCGACGATGCGCCGGGCGATGGCCAGGCCCAATCCCGCGCCGGGCCCGTGCCGGGCCGGGTCGGCACGGAAGAAGGGCTCGAACACCCGCGCGAGGTCCTCCGGCGCGATGCCCTCGCCGGTGTCCTCCACCGCCATCTCCAGGCGGCGCTCTGTGCAGGTCACCGCGAGGCGGACGGTGCCGTCGGCGGGGGTGTGCTGGACCGCGTTGAGCAGCAGGGTGTGCAACACCCGCTCGATCCGCGGCGAGCAGGTGAGGTCAGCGGCGCCGTCAACCTCGGTCACCAGCCGCAGGCCCTTCTCGGCGGCGTCATGGGCGACGGCGGCGACTGCGCTCTCGACGAGCTCACCGACCCGGGCCCGGCGGGTCTCTACCGCGATGGCCCCGGCCTCGAGTTGGGCGAACTCGAACAGGTCGTCGACCAGGCGGCTGATCTGCGCCACCGAACTCTGCATCTCCCCGGCGTAGCGGCGCAGGCTGACCGGGTCCTCGACCACCTCGTCGGCCACCGCCTCCACCATCGCGCGCAAGCTCGCCAACGGGGTGCGCAGGTCGTGCGAGACGGCCGCGATCAGGTCGCGACGGACGTCCTCAGCGTGCCGCTCACGCTCGTGCGCGCGCTGCAGCCGGTCGGCCATGTCATCCAGGGTGCGCGCCAGGGTGGCCAGCTCCGGGCCGGCGTCGCGCACGTCCGTGCTGCGTTCCCACCCGGTGCGCGCGGTCAGGTCGCCTCCGCCGAGGAGCTGAGCGGTGCGACCCAGCCGGGCGACCGCGTCGGTGGTGGTGCCGGCCAGGACCAGGGCGGCCGCGGCGCTCACCGCGAGGGAGTAGATCAGCAGCGTAGCGAGCAGGGTGGCGTCGTGCCGGCTGACGAACATCGCGGCGGTGAGCACGCCGAGGTTTGCCAGCGCGAACGCGACCGCGATGGTGGCCACCGCGCCAAAGCGCTGTCCCAGGGTCGCCGCGCGCAGCAGCGGGCGCACGGCGGCCGCGACCAGCAGGGTGGCCACCGCCGCCGGCACCAGCAGGGAGAGAAGGTGGGTGATCCCGGGCGCGTCCATGCCTGTCAATGCGGCGACGCCGGACGTGCCGGCCGCGCCGGCGGCGGACACGGCTGCCGGCAGGACCAGCATGCGCCACCGTCCGGTCATGGCTCGAACCGGTAGCCGACGCCCCACACGGTCAGCAGGT
>JACCUZ010000223.1 GCA_013698395.1 Sporichthyaceae bacterium | reverse complement strand
GGTCTACGGGCTGCCCGCAACCCGCGGCAACTCGCCCGCCAGGCCCGGTCGCTGCCGTCCCGCCTGTGGTACCGAGCCCAGCTGCGCGCTCCCATGGAAGACGACCTCGTCGTCTACGCCGCGTACTGGTACACCGCCTACTCCTGCAACCCTCGCGCGGTCTACGAAGCCGCGCGCGAGCTCGCGCCATGGCTGCGCGGGGTGTGGGTGGTCGAGCCCGATGCGGCGGCGTCGATGCCCCCCGGCGTCGAGCACGTGGTGGCCGGCACCCGGGCGTACTACCGACTGATGGCGAGGGCCAGGTACCTCGTGAACAACGTCAACTTCCCCAACGACATCGTGAAGCGCCGGGGTCAGGTGCACCTGCAGACTCACCACGGCACGCCGCTGAAGACGATGGGCATGGACCTCGTTCACTCGCCGCACAGCAGGAAGCGGATGAACTTCCCGCGGTTGATGAAGCGGGTCGCCCGCTGGGACTACAGCGTCTCCCAGAACGTGTTCACCTCCGAGCAGTGGGAGCGGGTCTATCCCAGCGGCACCTACCGGAGCATCGAGACCGGCTACCCGCGCAACGACGTGCTCGCCACCGCGACCCGCGACCACGTAGCCCGCACTCGCGCGGCGCTGGGCCTGCGACCCGAGCAGACCTCGGTGCTCTACCTGCCGACGCACCGGGAGTACCACCCGGGATACGTCCCCCAGCTCGACCCGGCCCGGCTGGCCGACGCGTTGGGCGAGGACCACGTGCTGCTCATGCGCGCGCACTACTTCTACCGCGACCAGGCGACGGTCGACCCGACGCCGCCCGAGCGGGTGCTCGACGTGTCCGGGCACCCGCGGATCGAGGATCTCTATCTCGCCGCGGACGTGCTGGTGACCGACTACTCCTCCGCCATGTTCGACTATGCGGTGCTCGACCGGCCGGTCGTCATCTACGCGCCGGACTGGGAGGAGTACCGCACTTTGCGTGGCACGACATTCGACCTCATGGCCGAGCCGCCGGGGGCGGTGGCGACAACGGAGGCGGCGCTGACCGAGGTCCTGGCCTCCCGCGCGGCGTGGGACCATGCCAGCACGGAGCGGAGGCGGGCCTTCCGGGAGAGGTTCTGCTCCCTCGATGACGGCAGAGCGTCCGAACGGGTCGTCCGCACGCTGTGGCCGGCTCCCGGTGGAGGACCCAGTGGAGGAAAGGGATGACGACTGACTCGACGAGCGACGGCGAGACCGGCCCGCGCAAGCGTCTGGTGATCGTCGCGGGGGTGGGCCGCAGCGGGACCAGCCTGTTCACGACGATCCTGGGCATGGCCGGCTTCCATGTGCCCCAGCCCGAGGTGAGGGCCGACTCGACCAACCCCAAGGGCTTCGGCGAGTCGCAGTGGGTGGTCGACTTCCACGGCCGGCAGCTGCGCTCCCGGCGAGTCTCGGTGTGGGACTCGCGCCCGGCCGCGTGGGAGCAGACGGAGTCCGCAGCCGCGGACCCGGCCACGGTGGGCGAGCTGCGGTCGTGGCTGGCGGTGCAGTTCGTCGGACGGGACAGCGTCGTCATCAAGGACCCGCGGGTGGGCTGGTTCCTGCCCCTGTGGCGCAAGGCAGCCGAGGACATCGGGGTCGACGTCTCCTTCGCGGCGCTGCTGCGCCATCCCGCCGAGGCGGTGAGCAGCGCGTTGAAGTGGTACGGCGACTGGCAGACACCCGCCAGCCGGTCACTGTCCTGGGTGAACATCATGCTCGAGACGGAGCACGCGACCCGGGGGGACCGCCGGGTGTTCGTCCGCTACGAGGACCTGCTCACCAACTGGTCCGGCGAGGTGCACCGCATCGGCGTGGCGCTCGACATCCCGGTCCTCATCGACCTGCCCGACGACGTACGCAAGGAGATCGAGGCCTTCGTCGACCCGACGCTGCACCGCCAACGGGTCACCTTCGGTGACGTGGGGGTCCCCGACCGGGTGGAGGAGATCGCCGAAGAGGTCTGGAAGCAGTTCACCGGCCTCGCGGTCGCCGGAGGTGACTCGATCGAGAACCAGGCGGCGCTCGATGCCGCCCGCGAGAGCTACCACGCGTTCTACGCCGAGGCGGAGGCGATCGCCCAGTCGACCATCCATGCGCTGCGGCCGAAGGGTGGCGG
>JACCUZ010000215.1 GCA_013698395.1 Sporichthyaceae bacterium | reverse complement strand
TCTCCTTGGGGTTCTTCGCGTTCCAGGCAGCGACCATCGCCTCGCCCCAGGCGATCTCCTCCGGGTTGTTGGACAGCCAGATCTTGATGGGGCCCTTCGCCGCGGAAGCCTCCGAGCCGCCGCCGCTGTCACCGCCGGTGTCCCCACCGCAGGCGGCAGCGCTCAGGGCAAGCGTGAGGCTGAGAGCGAGGGTGGCGGTCGTCTTGGTGTTCATGCGCTGTCCGTTTCTCTGGTGGTGCGGGGGGGTCCGGTCGAAGAACGCAGGACGAGCTCGGGTGGTGGCAGAGTCACGTCGGGACACGCGAGACCGTCGACGAGGCGTAACAGACATTCGGCCGCAGCACGGCCCCAGCCGACGACATCGGTGCGCACGGTCGTCAGAGGTGGCCGCAGGTGCCCGGCGATGGCGCTGTCATCGAAACCGGTGACCGAGAGGTCGTCCGGCACGTGCAGGCCACGCGTCTGGGCGGCGGACATGCCGGCGATCGCCATCAGGTCGTTGGCGTAAACGATCGCGGTCGGCGGTGCGGCGGAGTCGAGGAGCCGGACGGTGGCCTCGGCCCCGCCTGCGGCTGAGAAGTCAGCGTGGACACTGGAGAACTCGTCGAGAGCTGACGCCGCAAGCGCACCGGCCCAGGCGGCGTGGCGGGACCGGGTGTGGACAAACTCCACTGGCCCCGCGACATGCGCGATCCGGCGGTGCCCGAGGGCGACCAGGTGGTGCACGGCCGCGGCGATCCCAGGGCGGTCGTCGGTGGCGACCACGGGCCATGGGCACTCGAGCGGACTTGGGGCGATCACGACGGCCGGCAGGCCGAGAGCCTCGAGCATGGCCGGCCGAGGGTCGTCGAGGCGCAGGTCGGTGAGGAAGACACCGTCGACCCGCCCGTTGGCGGCGAGCGCGTCGTAGCTGCGACGCTCGGACGCCTGGTCGGGAACCACCTGCAGGAGCAGGGCCTGGCCGCGGGCGGCGAGCGTCGTCTCGATGCCAGCGATGAAAGCGGGGAAGAACGGGTCGGCCCCCAGTGTCTCGGGGGCCCGGGCCACGACCAGTCCGACGGTCAGCGCCCGGGATGACGAGAGCGCGCGCGCCCGGTGACTGGGCGTCCAGCGCAACTCGGCGGCGGCAGCGAGGATGCGGGTGCGGGTGGCCTCCGCCACCCCCGGGCGGTCGTTCAGCGCGAAAGAGACGGCTCCTTTGGAGACCCCTGCCACCCGGGCGACGTCCGCGATGGTTGGTCGAGCGGGCACGCGGTTGACTAAACCGGTTTAGGGACTCCGTGTCAACTGGCGGGTGTGCCCTCAGCATGATCCGAATCGCGGGCACCACCGGGGTGCCGGGCGTACTGTGCCGACCGTGAGCGCTCTGCAGTCCGCGGACGCATCGCGCGACCCTGACTTTCATCCGGAAGTCGCGGCACTCATCCCGATGGTGCGGCGCATCGTCTCAGCCCGGGTGCGTGACCGGGCCACAGCAGACGACCTCGTTCAGGAGACGCTTGTGCGGGTGCTCGCCGCGGCCGGCCGAGTCGAGACCGGCATGCTCGAGCCGTACGCCATCGTCACCGCGCGCAATGTGGTTGCGTCCATGTGGCAGGAGCGTGACCGTCACAGGCGCAACCAGCACCGCGTCGTCGATCTCCGAGCTCCCGAGGACCCTGGGGCAGACCTCCTTGCGCGCGAGGAACAAGGGGCCATCGCCCATGCCCTCGAACGCCTGTCGGAGCGGGAACGCCAGACCCTCGTCGCTCATGAGGTATCCGGGCAGGACACGCGGTCGCTAGCAGCAGAGCTCGGCACGACCGCCGGTGCCGTCGCCGCCCAGCTGAACCGCACCCGCGCCCGACTGAGGGTTGAGTACCTGCTTGCCCTCGAGCGGACGGAGCCGCCGACCGACCGATGTCGGCCGGTCCTGCTAGCGCTCTCCGGCGGCGACCGCCGACGTCAGCGGGAAGTCGAGGCGGGTCGCCACCTCCTGGAGTGCGACCCATGTGCTCGACTCAGCCAACCGCTGATGCAGCGCGGTCAACAGCGCGACGACCTGATAAGGATTCCCATCCACAGAGATGCAGACATCGTGGCGGCTCGCCAAGCCGCACGGGATCTCGCCGCGCGCCTCGGCTTCTCGCGGACGGATCTGACGGTTGTCTCAACAGCCGTGTCAGAGGTCGCACGGAACATCGTCCGCTTCGCCGGCGCGGGGGAGATCGTGGTGGAGCTGCTCGAGGATCCGCGCAGAGGGGTGCGCGTGACCGCCCGCGACACTGGTCCGGGCATCCCGGACGTCGAGCAGGCACTCACCGACGGGTACAGCACTTACCAAGGCTTGGGACTGGGTCTGCCCGGTGCCCGCCGACTGATGGACGAGTTCGCCATCGGGTCGGAGGCAGGCCGCGGCACAACAGTGACCATGACCAAATGGCAGCAGGAAGGATGACCATGGACGAGGATTCCACCGTGGCCGACGACGTCTCGGAGGACTTCCCGACGCTCGACCGGCGGGATGAGGACCAGCTGCTGCCGCAGCTGGTGGCACACCTGCGGGAGCACCGGACCAAGCTCCGTCAGGAATGGGCCAGCCGTATCCAGGATGCCCACCTGTTGCATGCGATGACTCCGCAGGAGATG
>JACCUZ010000211.1 GCA_013698395.1 Sporichthyaceae bacterium | reverse complement strand
GTCGGAGAGCGTGGGCTGAGCGTCCCTCAAGAACCCTGCGGGCTATGGACCGAGAAGTCATGCCAGCGGATGAGGAACCGATCCTCGGCGGCCTTCCCAGGCCCGTCCGAGCTGGGCTCGCGGAACTGTTGCGCCAGCAGGGCATGGAGGTCGCGGGGGAGGCGGCCGACGTCCCGGCATTGCTGGAGCTGGTGCGGCACACCCGGCCAGACGTTGTCGTGGTTGACGTCCGGATGCCGCCGACCCACAGCGTCGAGGGCCTGGCGGCGGCGCGAGACATCAGGGCCGAGTACGGGACATCGATCGGGATCCTGGTTCTCTCCCACCACCTGGAGACGAGGTACGCCATCGACCTGCTGGCTAGCGGCGCGCAGGGCGTCGGCTACCTGCTCAAGGACCGGGTGCTCAGCCCCGCGGAGCTTGGCGACGCGATCCGCCGGGTCGGTGCCGGCGGATCGGCGATCGACCCGCAGGTCATAGAGCACCTGTTGCGGCGCAAGCGGGCCGACGAGCCGCTGGCGACGCTCACGCCACGCGAACGTGACGTCCTGAGCCTGGTGGCCGAAGGGCGCTCAAACCGGTCGGTTGCCGCCACGCTCTACATCAGCGAGAAGACGGTCGAGGCCGTGACGGGTCGCATCTTCACCAAGCTCGGACTGGCCGAGAGCGCCGAGAGCCACCGCCGCGTCCAGGCCGTGCTCGCGTGGCTCCAGCCCAGTGGCGAGGCGGAGTTGCCCACCGCGGGGCGTTGACCTGTACGCGGTCACGAATCAACGCCGCGTTGCGCCAGCAGTTCGGTTCGCTTCCAGGCGTAGCCCACCATCCAGTGTGGGTGGTAGCGGTACATGTGGATGTCGTCGTCCCACGTAAGCGGTGAGCTGCCGTAGTGGGCGGTCCAGTGGCCGATCGTCTCCGCCCAGTCGTGGTCGCCTTCACGCATCCGCTCCACCCGGCCGTGACTGAACACGCCCAGCTCCTCGTTGTCCACATGAGCGACACTGACCGACGGCCGGGCACGCATGTGCCGCGCTTTCGCGGCGGTGGAGCCCGTACTGAAGGACCAGGTGCCATGGAGGAAGTGGCCGTCCAACGCGCTGATGCGGGGCTCGCCGCGGGCAGTGACGGTGGCGACGCTGATGACCTTCATACCGGTCAGCAGTGCGACAAGGTCTCGCGCCGAGAGCCTGCGCTCATCGTTGATGATGCTTCGCAGGTGATCGGTGGAGGACCCGTGGGAGGCGTCCAGAAGACTCTGCAAGGTGGCCATCTCGTCGGCGGTCTCCAACATGGAAAGCACGCTACGACGTGTGTCCAGCATTGATCATCGGCGGCGTTTGTCAACCTCCTGGCTGAACCGAAAGACTTACCACCTCGGTCTTCTGCTGTTTGCCCTTGAGGTCCAGTCTTCTCCGCTCAAGCCCGTCATCCAGCCCAGCGAGCGTGGCCGCCTCCGTGGTGACCAGCACCTCGCCGGCGCGCGCCGCCGACGCCAGCCGGGCGGTCGTGTTGACAGCGTCCCCGAGAGCCGTGACGTCCGTGTGACCGGCGAGGCCGACCGCTCCGACCCATGCCTGCCCGGTGTGCACCCCTGCGCCAACGGGAACCCAGGGACCACCCGGGTCCCCGTGACCGGTGGCCCTCAGTAGGGCGAGCGCCGCGTCGACCGCCTGTCCGGCGTGCCGCTCCCCCGTGACGAGCGGGAAGAACATCGCGACCAGCTCGTCACCCACGAACTTGTCGACGCTCCCGTCGTGGTCGAAGACGACCGACGACGCGGTCGCGTAGAAGCGGTCGAGCAAGTGGTGGAAGTCAGCCGACGTCATCGACTCGGCCAACGCCGTCGACCCGCGAATGTCGGCAAAGAGGAACGAACTGAGGATCTCCGCGCCGCCGTGGTGGTCGGCCATGAACACGTAGCAGGTGCCGCATATTTTGGGGTTCTTCGCCGATGGCCGTTTGCCGATCATGCGCATCAGCGGCGCGCTCACCCCGGCGAACGGTGCGGCGCACATCTTGCAGCGCGGTCCGTGTGGCAGCCGCTTGTAGATTCTTCGCTTGCGCCGCTCGCTGGGATCTCCGACCGTGAGGAACTCATACCAGAACTCGTCGCTCTGGATCGGCTCGCCTGTCGACGTCATCAGCGTCCTCCATCGCTGATGGCATAGTCCACCCGCGCGGCCCTGGCCGCAATCGCCGCCCGGATGGCCAGGCTCCAGGGTGATACTGAGTGTCCCCGTCAGATCCCTATCGGAGGTGTTTCGTGCCGTATGCCCCAACTCGCTCGATCGAGGGCACTGTCGCTGTGATCACCGGAGCGAGCGCGGGAATCGGTGCTGCGACCTCTCGCGCGCTGGTCGACGCCGGTGCCCGGGTGGCACTGGGGGCCCGCCGCGAGGACCGGCTCACCTCGCTAGTGGGCGAGCTCGGCGGTGAGAGTGCGATCGCAGTCCCCGGAGACGTACGCGACCCGCAGTACAACGAGGCCCTCGTCGCCGCGGCCGTCGACCGGTGGGGCCGCCTGGACACGGTGGTCGCCAACGCCGGCATCGGCGCGTACGGCGGGATTCTGGATCTCGACGACACGCAGCTGCGGGAGATGGTGGAGACGAACTACCTGGCCACTGTGTGGACCGTGCGGTCTGCGGTGCGCCGGTTCCGCGCCCAGGGGGACGGCGGTGACATCGTGATCGTCAGTTCCGTGGCCGGTTTCCGTGGCGGCGCCGACGAGGCCGTCTACGCAGGAACGAAGTTCGCCCAGGTGGGGCTCGGCGGCTCCCTGGACCGGGAACTGCGCGCGGAGGGCGTCCGGGTAACACTCATCTGCCCGGCGGGCACGTCCACCGAATTCGCCATCGGCGCCGGCCGAGAGGAAGGGTCGCCGGAACTCGACTCCTACCTGCGCCCCGAAGACGTGGCGCACGCCGCGCGCGTCGTGCTGGAGCAGCCTCGATCGGTGCGCACGACCGTGTGGCAGCTGTGGAGCACCCAACAGCAAAGTTGACGTCAACCCTGTCGAGTACGCCTGGTCCCCGGCGAGCGGTGTCACTCAGCCGTCCGGAGGAAGTCGCCCACCGTGCGGTTGAACAGCTCTGGTGCTTCCACCGAGCTGACATGGCCGACACCGGGCATGACTACGAGACGAGATCCAGATATGGCGGAGTGAAGAGCCTGGGCGACCGGCAAAGGCGCGCGGACATCGTCGCCGCCGTACAGCAGCAGCGTGGGCACATCTATTCGAGGCAGTACGTCGCGAAGGTCCGCCTCGGCCGATGAACGCGCCATGGCCCTAAAGCCAGCCGGTTGGAACGCACGCAGGCTAGCGGCAAACCGGTCCACGTCCTCTTCGGACGCGGAACTGGCGAACATCGAGGAGATCATCGATTCCGCGAATGGTCCGGGCGGGAGGTCTGCACGCAACAGGCTCAGGCGCAGCCTCTCCTGGACCTCTTCCGGCTCCAAGGACCCGGCCCATCCCGCGTAAGCACTCGCAAGGATCAGCGTGCGCGGGATGGTCGGGTGACGCCGGAACACCTCGAGGGCCAACGCCCCACCGAACGACAGCCCAACGAGGTGGGGATGAGCCAGCCGTACTGCGCCCACAAATGCTGCAAGGCAGTCGGCATAGTCAGGGAGTCGAAACCACTCGGGCGGGTCGGAAGATCGACCAGCGCCCGGAGCATCCCAGGCCACGACCGTGTACTCGCCAGACAGATAGTCGATCTGGCTGGACCAGGTCGACCTGCCATCGCCGACGAATCCATGCAGCAGCACAAGCGGCGGCCCGGTGCCTGCCCGCTCATATGCGATGCGCAGCCCATGCACCTCGACCTGATCCATCACCGCTCCGTCCCGTTACGCGTACCTGCCCACCAGGCAGTCATGAACCGACTGTCCTACGCACGGCGGGCCTTGCTGGCCTATCCACGTATGGAACTCTGTTTGGTTGGGGAGCGAGGAGATCCGATGAGTGCAGCGGGGCGGCCACAGCTTTCCCGGGTTGTCGGTGTGCGACGACGGCCTGCTCATAGACCTCGGCCGATGAAGGGAATCCGGGTGGATCCTGATTCGGGCACCGTGCGGGCCCAGGCTGGCGTCCTGCTCGGCGAGCGGGAACGGCAACAGCCAGACCGCCGAAGGGTTCGCTGCTGAGCGGCAGTGGGCTCGCGACTACCGGTCCGCCCTCGCACCGCATGCAGGCGTAGCCCCGGCCCACTGGGACGCCTGAGCGCTGTGGCATGCATCGAGCGAGGACGTTTCCGAGGAAACGTCTTCTACTACTGCCTCGTCTGTCTCACACCGAAATGGTCAGACTGGCGGTATAGCCGCCCTCGACGCCTCCCGTGACCTTGGCCAGCTGCAAGGAGTGTCCGTCACTGAAGACGTTGTCTGTCTCAAGCGAGTCTGCCTCAGGTTGGAAATGCTGGCCTGGTAACCGGTCGTGGCGTAGACGGCCATGCTGGCGTCTCGAGGCAGCGCGAGTTGCGAGGTGCGTAGCTTGGACGTGGCCTTGGTCGCCTTGGCCAGGCTCGGGTAGACCTCGAAGTGGATGTGGGGCCAACGGCCTGCGTAGGCCGCAGGGAAAATGCTCGTGAAGGTGATTGACCCATCCGCGCGGGCTTCCTGGACGCCGCGCAAGTAGTTCTCCACGGTCACCCCGTCGGAGTACAGGGAGTATCTGCCCTCACGGTCGCAGTGCCACAAGTAGACGGCCGCGCCCGCGAGGGGCTTACCGTCGTCGCTGATATCGATGACCCTGAGCTTGATCGTGAGCGGCACTCCCCGGGCGACGGCGGACCCGCTCCCGAAACTGCGCGTGATGTCGCTTCGGACGATGCCGCTGTCGGTGAGGACATTGACCCCGTTCGACCCGTCCCCGGGGTAGGGCCCGGCGGTCTCCTCAGGAATCTCGCCCTCGGCTACGGCCACCCCGGAGTCAGTGCCTGTTGGTGGACCGCCAGTTGGAGGGCCGCCATTGCCGTGACTGGCCGTCGCGGTAGTGGCGCTGCCGGCGGGGCCGCTCACCGCGCTGTTGCTGGAACCGCATGCGGCTAACGTCCCGGCCGCACCGACTCCGCCGAGGAAGCCCAGGAGCCGGCGACGGCTCATCAGCGTGGTCAGGTCGTGCGACAGGCCAAGATCGTGCTCGGGCTGCGTCGCCCGACCCCCTAGTCCCGCCGTCAGGCACCGGACTGGTCGTCGCGGTCGTCGTGTCCACCGCCGGGACCGTGACCGGGCCCGCCGCTCTCCTCGCCTGGGACGTCGAAGTTCTTGTCGAACTCCACGGCGATCCGCTGGCCGTCCGCAGTGGTCAGGTGCGCTTCGAACACGCCGTCGGAGTCGGTCTCGACTCGGTCGATGGTCGCCCGGGGTACTCCGCGAGGGCTGCGGCCTTGGCCTTGGCAGCATTGCTGCCAGTGAGCAGCTGCTCGTCGGAACGCTGTCTCCTCGACTCGTCGCGGTCGCCGCTACCCGTCGACGTGCGCGAGGTCTCGCTGGGGGCCGTCGCGTCGTCAGTCGTGTCCGCCGCCCCGGCGGTCAGCGTCCCGGCCAGAATGCCGCCCGCCAGAAGACCGCCGGCGACGAGAGCGCCACCTTTGACCCAGCATCCAACCGGCCTCCGCCTGTTGTCGTCCTCCATGCACTTCTCCTTCGTCCGTGGCTCCGGGTGAGCCTGCGAGACGAAAGATGGGGGTCGAACTTGGCAATGCGTCGGGCGGGAACTGTCAAGGGCCTGTGACTAGAGGCATTCCGCCCTGGGCCTGCTTGGTCTCGGAGTATCTGGGGACTTCCGGGACGAGGAACGTTGCCACGCCAGCGCCTTCCTTAGCGGGCAAACCCGACCACGTGCCAGGACAGGCCACGATGCTGATACATCGTGGTGAGGCCGGTGTCGTTGACCACCGCGACCATTGCGGCAGGAGGGTGAACGAAGGCTCGGAACGAGTCTCCCCGCAGTCGGCGGACGAAGTTTTCGATCCAGAACGAGGTACGCACGACGACGTTGGGGGGTGGATGGCTGAACACCAGAAGCCGACGCGCATGGCTGCCTGCGGCTTCAAGCAGATGCTCGTAGTCCGGGTAGCAGCACACCACCCGGTGCAGCACGACGATGTCCGCGGGTTCAATCTCGTCGGGCGCCTGCGCGATGTCCAGGAAGCGTCTCTCGACGCGACCATCCATGCCGGACTCCCGCAGCAGTTCGCCCGCCTGGTCCTCATAGCTGGTCGAGATCTCCAGGTTGGTCACGGTGGCCGCGCCGCGACGAAGCAACTCAACCTGGATCTCGCCGACGCCCCCACCGATCTCCAGGACGGTGGCGCCGCCGATCCCCCGATCGACCAGGTAGCCGACCATGTGTCGAGCCGTGCGGCTTAGTCCACGCCTGCGGTAGCGCCGCGCCATGCGGTTGGCGAACCGGTCCCCGAATACCTTGTCGTATCCCCCCGGGTCGCAGCAGTCGGCCATCGTCCGAGTATCCGGCCGAGACCGTTTCACAGGCCAGCGCCCATCGTCCGGGCCGCCTTTCGGTGGGTCACGCTTCCTGGGCGGAGCCCATCGACGGAGTACTGGCGCAGAGCTCCGCAACGAACCAGCGACCCTCGGGCGGGGCCAGGACGTGACTCGCGGGTATCTCGGGTCGGCCGTGTGTCCGGCAGCTCGACCCTCGAACCAGACGCTAGACACTGGACGTGGCTGAACATCTGGAGCCGAGCGAAGGACGCGGCCGGCGCCGATGACCTGTCGACGCACGAGCTGCGCCCACTTGTGGCCCGCGGACGACGACCGGACGCGCGCTCTAGGCCTGCTTGGTCTCCCAGTATCTGGCGGCATCTGTGACCTGCGCCGATAGGCTGAAACAGGCCTGTGACCTGCGGAAACGCTTGAGTCCGGTTTTGTCTGTTGAGGCGTGTTGGCGCCTGTTCTGCGGACTATCTGCG
>JACCUZ010000185.1 GCA_013698395.1 Sporichthyaceae bacterium | reverse complement strand
GTAGATGGCTCCGCCGGGCGCGCGGGTCGCCCGCTCGAGGTCGGCGGGGGTCCGGGTCTCGCGCCACAGCAGCCGGTCGCGCACGTCGACCCCGCGCTCGGCGAGCACCGCGAGGACCCGGTCGGCGTACGTGTCGGCCAGACCCGGCGAGGCCCAGTCGACCGCGCCCGGCCCGTGACCATGGCGGGGGGCGTTGACCAGCACCGTCCACGCCTCGTGTCCCGCGGGCCGCATCGCAGGGTCCTTCGGCGAGCAGATGGTCACGGTCGGGTCCTCGACCGGTCGCGCGTTCCGGCCGAACACCGCGTCGAGCTCTGCGTCGTAGTCGCGGGGGAACAGCACCGTGTGGTGGGCCACCCGTTCCGTGCTCCCGCGCAGCGCAAGCATCAGCACGAAGCCGGACAGCGACGGGGTCGCGCGACGCAGGCGCCGTCGAGCGGGGTCGGCGCTGGACTCGCGGACCAGGTCGGCGTAGAGGTGCGTCGCGTCGGCGTCGGAGACCACGACGTCGGCCGGCACGGTTTCACCGGATGCGAGCACGACCCCCGACGTACGCCCCGACTCGACGAGCACCCGCACCACGTCCGCCCCCGTGCGGACCCGGGCCCCGCGGAGCAGCGCGCGCTCGTGCAGGGCCTCGGCGAGGCGGCCGAGACCCCCGCGCACGTGCCAGGCGCCGAAGGCCTGCTCGACGAACGGCACGACTGCCAGAGCTGCGGGTGCGCGGCGGGGGTCGGAGCCCGTGTAGGTGGCGTATCGGTCGAGCAGCATCCGCAGCCGCGGGTCCCGCAGGTACTGCCTGCCCAGCGATCGCAGCGTCCGCCACGGCGCGACGGTGGACATGTCGGACGTACGCCGGGCCAGCCGCGCCAGGTCGCGCGCACCGGTCAGTGGTGACTCCAGGAACGGCCCGCGGGTCACCTGCCAGATGGCGTGTGCCCTGTCGAGGAACCTCTCCCAGTCCTCGCCGGCGCCGGCCCCGAGGGCGTCGTCCATCGCGTCGCGCGTCCGCGCCCGCGCGGCGTTGGGCACGTCGAGCCACACCGGCCGGCGGCCGTCGTACTCGGGGAAGCGATAGCGGAACGCGGGGTCGACCGCCACGAGGTCTACGCTCTCCTCGAGCGGTCGCCCCGTCTTGACGAACAGGTCGCGGTAGACCGCGGGAAGGGTCAGCAGCGACGGCCCGGTGTCGAAGGCGAAACCGTCCCGGACGTAGGTCCCCACCTTGCCGCCGGCCGTGTGAGCCTGCTCACAGACGACGACGTCATGGCCGATGGTCGCCAGGCGGGCAGCCGCGGCCAGCCCGCCCATCCCGGCACCGATGACCACGACGCGCGCCACATCGTGACCATACGGAGACCTGGTCCTGGCCAATCCACGGCCCTGTTCGCGCCGTATCTCCTGCGTGACCATGAGTGAGCAGCGGCTCGATCGCGCGAGATACGCCCTCGGGGCGCTCGCGGGGCTGATCGCTGCGCTGGTCGCCCTTGGCGTCGCCGAGCTCGTGGCGGCGGTCGTGCGCCCGCAGGCCTCGCCGGTCATCGCGGTCGGTGGCGCAGTCATCGACGCCACGCCGGTGTGGCTCAAGGACTTCGCCATCCGGACGTTCGGCACCAACGACAAGCCGGTGCTCATCGGTTCGATCCTTCTCGTGCTCGTCATGCTGGCGCTGGCCACCGGGGCGCTCGCGGTACGGCGGCGCATCATCGGCCTCGCCGGAGTCGCGGTCCTGGGTGTGGTCGGAGCAGCTGCCGCAGCAACCCGACCGACGGCCGAGGCGCTCGACGTACTGCCGTCGCTGGTCGGTGCCGTCGTCGGCTCTCTGGCGCTGGCGCGGCTCTTGCAGCTGCTGCCGGCGCGCAGCGGCGTCAACCCCGCATCGGACGCATCGGACGCATCGGACGCATCGGACGCATCGCTTGCACGGCCAGGACTCGTGACGGACCAACGGCGCCGCTTCCTGGTGGCCGGGCTGGCCATGGCGGGCGTCGGTGTGGGTTTCGGTGTGGTGGGTCGTCTCGTCACGGGTCGCCGGTCCACCGTCGCGGCCGCGCGGGCCGACGTACGGCTGCCGCCGCCTTTGAGCGAGGCGACTCCGGTGCCGCGTGGCACCGACCTCAGGATCGAGGGCCTCAGCCCGTTTCGCACGCCGAACAAGGACTTCTACCGCGTCGACACAGCCCTCATCGTCCCGCAGGTCTCGACCGACGGATGGCGCCTGCGGGTGCACGGCATGGTCGACAAGGAGATCGAGCTCGACTTCAAGGCACTGCTCGCGCGGGAGATGGTGGAGCGCGACGTCACGCTGACCTGCGTCTCCAACGAGGTCGGTGGCAAGTACGTCGGCACCGCGCGCTGGCTCGGCGCGCCGCTGGCCGACCTGCTCGATGAGGTGGGCGTCGACCCGGCCGCCGACATGATTCTGAGCCGGTCGACCGACGGCATGACAATCAGCACCCCCACCGCGGTCGTGATGGACGGCCGTGACGCACTGCTCGCTGTCGCCATGAACGGTGAGCCGTTGCCGGCAGAGCACGGCTTTCCGGTGCGGATGGTCGTGCCCGGTCTCTACGGCTATGTCTCTGCCACCAAGTGGCTGACCGAGATCGAGCTCACGCGGTTCGCCGATGTCGAGGCCTACTGGACCAAGCGTGGCTGGGCCGAGAAGGCACCGATCAAGACGATGTCGCGGATCGACACCCCGAAGCCGTTCGCGAAGCTGCAGCCCGGCCGCGTGGCGGTGGCCGGCGTCGCATGGGCGCAGCACCGTGGCATCGACGGTGTCGAGGTCCGCGTCGACGAGGGTCAGTGGCGGCGTGCCCGGCTCGCTGAGGTGCCCTCGATCGACACCTGGCGCCAGTGGGTCTGGCAGTGGGACGCCACACCCGGCAGCCACAAGATCGAGGTCCGAGCCACCGACCGCGACGGCGAGACGCAGACCCAGAAGCGCGCGGACCCCTTCCCGTCCGGCGCGACGGGATGGCACTCGACGGTGGTCACCGTCGCCTGACAGATGTCCCCGCCGCACCGGCGGGGTTGCACGACGCCCAGAACCGGAAGCCCCCGAAGAAACAGGAGAACCAGATGCAGATCCGCAACAACCGCTCGGTCGCCCTTGCGGCAGCCGGCATCATGCTCGCCCTCCCGCTCGCTGCGTGCAGCAACGACGAGACCGCCACCGCTGACGCGGGCTCCGGCTCCGCCTCCAGCGCTCCGGAGTCGTCGTCGGCTGCGCCGTCGGAGGACGCGATGACCGCGTCCGAGCCGTTCGGCGCAGGCTGTGCCGCAGTGCCCGAGGACGGTGCCGGCAGCTTCGACGGCATGGCGGCCGACCCGGTCGCGACGGCTGCGTCCAACAACCCGGCCCTGTCGACGCTGGTCACCGCGGTCGGCGAGGCCGACCTCGTCGACACGCTGAACAGTGCCGAGAACATCACCGTGTTCGCACCGTCGAACGACGCGTTCGCGGCCATGGACCAGAAGACGCTGAAGAAGGCGATGGGCGACCCGTCCGGTCTGCTCGCCACGGTCCTGACCTACCACGTCGTCCCGGAGACGCTCGCGCCGGAGGACCTGGCCGGCACGCACAAGACCCTCCAGGGTGGCGAGGTCAGCGTCGAGGGCAGCGGTGAGGACTTCACCGTCGACGGCAGTTCCGCGGTCGTCTGCGGCAACGTGCAGACCGCGAACGCGACCGTCTACATCGTCGACCAGGTGCTGATGCCGAAGATGTGACTCGGTCTGGTCTGCGCTGGCCGGGTCGAGTGTGACCCGACCGAGCACGGCTAGCACGACCTAGTACGGCGACGAGGGCCCCGGACGACGTCCGGGG
>JACCUZ010000179.1 GCA_013698395.1 Sporichthyaceae bacterium | reverse complement strand
CGGGCGCACCGACCGGTCGCCCGCGAGAACCGACAGGCGCCAGCGCCGGCCCGGTGACGGGTGTGCGTCGACTTGCGTCAGGAAGGCAGGTCCGACCGTGGCCACCAACCAGGTCGTCTCGATGAAGCAGCTGCTCGAGAGCGGCGTGCACTTCGGGCACCAGACCCGGCGCTGGAACCCGAAGATGAAGCGCTTCATCTTCACCGAGCGCAACGGCATCTACATCATCGACCTCCAGCAGTCGCTGTCCTACATCGACCGCGCCTACGAGTTCATCAAGGAGACAGTCACCCACGGCGGCTCCGTGATGTTCATCGGCACCAAGAAGCAGGCCCAGGAGTCGGTGGCCGAGCAGGCCACCAGGGTGGGCATGCCCTACGTCAACCAGCGCTGGCTGGGCGGCATGCTGACGAACTTCCAGACCGTGCACGGACGGCTGCAGCGCCTCAAGGAGCTCGAGCAGCTCGACTTCGACGACGTCGCCGGCTCCGGCATGACGAAGAAGGAGCTCCTGGTCCTGCAGCGGGAGAAGGAGAAGCTCGAGAAGACCCTCGGCGGCATCCGGGACATGGCCCGCGTGCCGAGCGCTGTGTGGATCGTCGACACTAAGAAGGAGCACATCGCCGTCGGGGAGGCGCGCAAGCTCGGCATCCCGGTCGTCGCGATCCTCGACACCAACTGCGACCCCGACGAGATCGACTACAAGATCCCCGGTAACGACGACGCCATCCGCTCGGTGACGCTGCTGACCAGGGTGATCGCCGATGCCGTGGCCGAGGGGCTGATGGCCCGGGTTCGCACGTCAACCGATGGTGACGAGAAGCCCGGTGACGGGCAGCTCGCCGGCGACGAGCCGCTCGCCGCCTGGGAGCAGGAGCTGTTGCAGGGTCAGGCGACTGCCACGCAGCCTGCCGCAGTCACCGCACCGCGCGATGGCGACCCGTCGACAACGACCGGCTGAGCCGCCTGCACCCGTTGCGCCCGACCCGGCACCACACGAGAGAGCGAGATCGAGTTCGACATGGCGATAACTGCAGCTGAGGTCAAGAGGCTCCGCGACGCCACCGGAGCGGGGATGATGGCCGCGAAGCGGGCGCTGGAAGAGGTCGAGGGCGACTTCGACAAGGCTGTCGAGACGCTGCGGATCAAGGGCGAGACCAAGGTCAAGGAGCGCGGGGCGGAGCGCACCGCGAGCAACGGTCTGGTCGCTGCCGCTGACGGGGCGATGATCCAGCTCAACTGCGAGACCGACTTCGTGGCAAAGAACGAGCAGTTCCAGCAGCTCGCGGCCGACATCGTCGCCCATGCCGCCAAGACGGGTACCGGTGATGTCGGGAAGCTGCTCGCCGAGACCCTGGCCGACGGCCGCACGGTGGCGGAGAACATCGACTCGGTCGCGGCCGTGATCGGCGAGAAGATCGAGCTCGCCGCGGCGGTCGTTCTCGGGGCCGAGGGCCGTCAGGTCGCCTCCTACATGCACCGCCGCTCCTCCGACCTGCCCCCCCAGGTCGGCGTGCTGGTGGAGTTCGAGGGCTCCGACCTCGACGCGGCCCGCGGCGCGGCGATGCAGATCGCCGCAATGCGCCCCCAGTACGTCTCCCGCGACCAGGTCCCGGACGACGTCGTCGTCAACGAGCGCCGCATCGCTGAGGCGACCGCGCGCGAGGAGGGCAAGCCCGAACCGGCCCTGGCCAAGATCGTCGATGGCCGGGTCAACGGGTTCTTCAAGGACGTCACCCTGCTCGAGCAGCCGTCGGTCCAGGACAGCAAGAAGACGGTGAAGGCTGTGCTGGACCAGGCCGGCGTGACGGTGCTGGGGTTCAGCCGGTTCGAAGCCGGCGGCAGCTAGCCCGCCGCCGCCGGCCGGGGCTGGCACACTGACGGTCCGGACCGAGACGAAGGCAGGGAGGCGCTGTGGCGCAGGACCTACTGACCCCTGGCAGCCCGACCAACAGTGCCCGGTTCCAGCGTGTCGTACTCAAGCTGTCCGGCGAGGTCTTCGGCGGCGGGCAGGTGGGAGTCGACCCGGACGTGGTCGCGAAGCTCGCCGGCCAGATCGCCCAGGTCGTACGGTCCGGGGTGCAGGTGGCGATCGTCGTCGGCGGCGGGAACTTCTTCCGTGGCGCCGAGCTCTCCCAGCGTGGCATGGACCGGGCTCGGGCCGACTACATGGGCATGCTCGGCACGGTCATGAACTGCCTGGCCCTGCAGGACTTCCTGGAGAAGCAGGAGGTCGCAACCCGGGTCCAGACCGCCATCACGATGGGCCAGGTCGCCGAGCCCTACATCCCGCGGCGGGCTATCCGGCACCTGGAGAAGGGCCGGGTCGTCATCTTCGGTGCGGGCGCCGGAATGCCGTTCTTCTCCACGGACACCGTCGCGGCGCAGCGGTGCCTGGAGATCGGCGCCGAGGTGCTGCTGATGGGCAAGAGCGGGGTCGACGGCGTCTACGACGCCGACCCCCACACGCATCCGGAGGCCGTGCGGTTCGACCGCATCTCCTACGACGAGTTCCTGTCCCGAGGGCTGAAGGTCGCCGACTCCACGGCCATCAGCCTCTGTCGCGACAACGGGCTGCCGGTCGTCGTCTTCAACCTCACCGGCGAGGGCAACATCGCCCGAGCCGTGCAGGGCGAGAAGATCGGCACGGTGATCGGAGCCGATGCCTGAGGGCCATTTCCCGCCATCCCGTGGTACCACCTGACTTATCCCAGCGACCCAGGAGCCCGACGTGATCGACGAGACCCTCTTCGAGGCCGAGGAGAAGATGGAGAAGGCGGTCTCCGTCGCCAGGGAGGACCTCGCGGCGATCCGGACCGGGCGAGCCAACCCCAGCATGTTCGCCAAGATCCTCGTCGACTACTACGGGGCACCCACTCCGGTGAACCAGCTCGCGTCGTTCCACGTCGCCGACGCCCGGATGCTGACCCTGACCCCGTTCGACAAGAGCTCGATGGCGGCGATCGAGAAGTCGATCCGCGACTCCGACCTCGGAGTCAACCCCACCAACGACGGCGCGATCATCCGCGTGGTCTTTCCTCAGCTCACCGAGGAGCGGCGCAAGGAGTTCATCAAGGTCGCCCACCGCAAGGCCGAGGACGCGCGGGTGTCCATCCGCAACGTCCGCCGGCACGCCAAGGACCAGCTCGACCGGCTGGTCAAGGACGGCGAGGTTGGCGAGGACGAGGCGTCGAGGGCCGAGAAGGAGCTGGAGAAGGTGACCCAGCGCCACGTCGGTGCCATCGACGAGATGCTCAAGCACAAGGAGGGCGAGCTCCTCGAGGTCTGAGGTGCTCGACCGCCGATGACGTCCGACCCGACCGCCGCCGAGCAGGACCAGGAGAGCGCCTCGCCGCTCGAGCCGGTGCCGATGGAGCCGGTGCCGCCGCCGGAGCGTCGCAGCCGCGCCGGGCGGAACCTGCCCGTCGCCATCGCGGTAGGAGTCGCGCTCGCGGCTCTGGTGCCCCTCTCCCTCTACCTGGAGAAGGTCGTCTTCGTCGGGCTGCTGGTGGTGGCCGTCTCCGTGGCGCTGTGGGAGCTGAGCAACGCCTTCCACACCGGCCGGGTCCGCATGCCCGTAGTCCCGGTCCTGGTCGGCGCCAGCGCGATCCTGGTCTCGGCGTACGCCGGGGGCAGCGAGGCGATGCTCGTCGCGCTCATGCTCACGATGCTCGCAACGATGCTCTGGAGGCTGCCGGAGGATCCTCGCGGCTACGTCCGCGACGTCACGGCTGGCGTCTTCGCCACCATGTACGTCACCTTCCTCGCCGCCTTCGCCGCGCTGCTCCTGCGGGCCGACGACGGACCGGACCGGGTGGTCACCTTCGTGCTGCTCACCGTGCTCTCCGACGTCGGTGGCTTCGCGGCCGGTGTCCTCTTCGGCCGCCACCCGATGGCACCGACGGTCAGTCCCAAGAAGTCCTGGGAGGGGTTCGCCGGCTCGGCGTTGTTCAGCGGCGTCGGAGGTGTCATCGCCCTCCCGCTCCTGCTCGGCGGTGAGCCGTGGGAGGGCGTCCTGGTGGGCCTGGCCGTGATGAGCGTCGCGACGCTGGGTGACCTCGGCGAGTCGATGATCAAACGTGACCTCGACATCAAGGACATGGGGAGCCTGTTGCCCGGGCACGGCGGAGTCATGGACCGCCTCGACTCGCTGCTGCTGGCCGCTCCGGTGAGCTACCTGTTGCTCTCCTGGCTCGTCCCCGCCTGAGAGAGTGACGCCCACCATGCCGGTCCCCGGACAGCTCATCTTCGCTGGGCCGCGAGGTGCAAAGCCACCGCGGCACCTGGCTGACCTCACCCCGGCCGAGCGGCGAGCCGCCGTCACCGAGCTGGGCGAGCGGCCCTTCCGCGCCGGCCAGCTCTCGACGCACTACTTCGCCCACCTCACCGACGACCCCTCGACGATGACCGACATCCCGGTCGCCTCCCGGGAACGGCTCGCCGACGCGCTCATGCCTGCTCTGCTCACCGTCGTGCGCCATCTGGAGGCCGACCGCGGAGCCACCCGCAAGACGGTGTGGCGGCTCTTCGACGGCGCGACGGTCGAGAGCGTGCTCATGCGCTACCCCGACCGCGTCACGATGTGCGTCTCGTCGCAGGCGGGCTGTGGGATGAACTGTCCCTTCTGCGCGACCGGCCAGGCCGGCCTGACCCGCAACATGTCCGCCGCCGAGATCGTCGACCAGGTGGTGACCGGGGCCCGTTGGCTGCGCAGGGACGAGGTGGCCGGAGGCCGGGGCCGGGTCTCCAACGTGGTGTTCATGGGGATGGGCGAGCCCCTGGCCAACTACCGCGCGGTCATCGGCGCGGTACGCCGGCTCACCGAACCGGTGCCCGACGGGCTGGGCCTCTCGGAGCGCAACGTCACCGTCTCGACCGTCGGCCTCGTGCCCGCCATGGCTCGGCTGAGCGCCGAGGGTCTCCACGTCACCCTCGCGGTGTCGCTCCACGCCCCCGACGACCAGCTGCGCGACACCTTGGTGCCGGTCAACACCCGCTGGAAGGTCGCGGAGGTCCTCGACGCCGCTCGCAGCTACTTCGAGGTCACCGGCCGCCGCGTGAGCATCGAGTACGCCCTGATCCGCGACATCAACGACGATGCCTGGCGGGCCGACCTGCTCGGCACGGAGCTCAACCGGCGCGGGCGCGGGTGGGTCCACGTGAACCCCATTCCCCTCAACCCGACGCCCGGCTCGCGATGGACGGCGAGCGACCCGGCCGTGGAGCGCACGTTCGTGGCGCGCCTGCGCGCGCACGGGATCCCGACCACGGTGCGGGACACCCGTGGCCGCGAGATCGACGGAGCCTGCGGCCAGCTTGCGGCCGCGACGCCCGCATGAGCGGTCGGTTCCCGTGCGTCGGCCGGCTGCGCAAGGGCTACCACCGCCGGCAGGTCGACGCGTTCCTCAACTCCATCGAGGTGTCGCTCTCCGGAGCCCTTCCACCCCTCAGCGCTGTGGAGATCCGCCAGGCCGGCTTCGAGCTGGTGCACGGTGGCTACGACACCGAGGCGGTGGACGCAGCGCTCGACGAGCTCGAGGAGCGGGTGCTCGTCCGACAGGGCATGTCGAGCGGTCGCCGTGGCCGGGTGGACACTCCCGGCGAGGCCGACTTCCTCAAGGCGGAGCTCACCGCCCCGTACATGAAGCGTTTCCCGCGAGCCGGTGCCCTGCACCGGGGCTATGACGTGGATGACGTCGACGAGTTCCTCGACCGGCTCGTCTCCGCTCTCGAGGGTGGGGCGCCGGTCACCGCGGACGAGGTGCGAGCGGCACCGTTCCGGCCGCGGCGTGGCGGTTACGCCGAGGACGCCGTCGACGAGACCCTTGATCGGGTCGTCGAGTTCCTGCTGGTGCTGGGCCGCGAGCGCAGCGTTCACAAGGACGCCGGGCCCTAGCGCCGGCAGCGGCCGGGCGCGAGGATGCCGCCATGGGAAGCTACCGGCGCGCCTACGAGCAGAGTCTCACCGACCCCGAGGCCTTCTGGTCGGCGGCGGCTGGTCTCATCGACTGGCGTACGTCGCCGAGCACCGTGCTGGACTCCTCGGACGCCCCGTTTCACGCCTGGTACCCCGACGGTGTCCTGAACACCTGTGAGAACGCGCTCGACCGCCACGTGGCTGCCGGAAACGGCGACCGTACGGCCCTGGTCTATGACAGCCCGGTCACCTCGACGAAGCGCACCTACACCTACGCCGATCTACTGGGGGAGGTCGCAACCTTCGCCGGTGCCCTGTCGTCGTTGGGAGTCACCAAGGGCGACCGGGTGGTGGTGTACCTCCCGATGGTCCCCGAGGCTCTGGTGACCATGCTGGCCTGCGCCCGGCTGGGCGCGGTGCACTCGGTGGTGTTCGGTGGCTTCGCCCCCCACGAGCTTGCCGCGCGCATCGACGACGCCAAGCCGAAGGTCGTCGTGACCGCGTCGTGCGGGGTGGAGGTGAGCCGGGTCGTCGAGTACAAGCCACTGATCGACCGGGCACTGCAGCTTGCCGCGCACCAGCCGGAACGGGTGGTGGTCCTGCAACGGCCGCAGGCGACCGCGATGCTCGAGGAGCCTCGCGACGTCGACTGGCGAGCGCTGGTGGTAGGGGCGGAGCCGGCCGAGTGCGTGCCCGTGGCGGCCACCGACCCGCTCTACGTGCTCTACACGAGCGGGACGACCGCCAAACCCAAAGGAGTCGTGCGCGACAACGGGGGCCACGCCGTCGCGCTGGCCTGGAGCATGGCGAACATCTACGACGTCGGCCCCGGCGACGTCTGGTGGAGCGCGTCCGACGTGGGCTGGGTCGTCGGCCACTCCTACATCGTCTACGCCCCGCTGCTCGTCGGCGCGACGACGGTGCTCTACGAGGGCAAGCCTGTGGGCACCCCTGATGCCGGTGCGTTCTGGCGGGTCGTCGAGGAGTACGCCGTCAAGGCGCTGTTCACAGCTCCGACCGCGATCCGGGCGGTGAAGAAGGAGGACCCGGACGCCGGCCAGCTGGCGGCGTACGACATCTCGAGCCTGCAGACCCTCTTCCTCGCCGGAGAGCGCCTTGACCCCGACACGTGGGAGTGGGCAACTGAGCGCCTCCGCGTGCCGGTGGTCGACCACTGGTGGCAGACCGAGACCGGCTGGCCGATCGCGGCAAACCTGCGCGGCCTGGAACCGATGCCGATCAAGCCCGGGTCACCGACCGTCCCGGTGCCGGGCTGGGACGTCCGCGTGCTCGACGAAACCGGAGCAGAGGTGCCGGCCGGCACGGAAGGAGCCATCTGCATCAAGCTGCCGCTGCCTCCTGGTGCACTGCGCACATTGTGGGGAGACGACGACCGGTTCCTCGCCTCCTACCTGCGAGCCTTCGACGGCTACTACCTCACCGGCGACGGGGGGTACATCGATGAGGACGGCTACCTGTACGTGATGGGCCGCACCGACGACGTGATCAACGTCGCGGGACACCGCCTCTCCACCGGCTCGATGGAGGCAGTGGTGGCCGGGCATCCAGACGTCGCGGAGTGCTGCGTCATCGGGGTCCACGACGACCTCAAGGGTCAGGTGCCGCGTGGGCTGGTGGTGCTCAAGGCAGGGTCGGAGATCGGCCCCGACGAGCTGCGCGCCGAGCTGGTGGCGCGGGTCCGTGACCAGATCGGGGCTGTCGCGTCGTTCAAGGAGGTCGACGTGGTGGCGGCGCTGCCAAAGACGCGGTCGGGCAAGATCCTTCGCCGGTCGTTGCGCGCGATCGCCGACGGCCGGGAGGAGCCAGTGCCCTCCACGATCGAGGACCCCTCCGTGCTGGAGACGCTCACGCCGACCCTCCGCGGCCGCTGACGCGCTCCACTAGGTCCGCGCGCCGCGCCGGTCGGCCGGTGCGCTGCTCGACCTCGTCCGCGGACGTCATCGCGCGCAGGGCGGTGGTGACTCCGAGCCAGCGCAACGGCTCCGGCTCCCAGCGGGGCGACCGGTGTCCGACCCAGGGCAGCCCGGTGAGGCGCGTGCTGCGATCGAGGATGAGGTCGGCCAGTGTCCGGCCGGCGAGATTCGCCGCGGCCACGCCGTCGCCGACGTATCCGCCGGCCCACGCCAGCCCGGTCGCACGGTCGAGGCCGACCGACGCGCACCAGTCCCTCGCGACGCCTAGCGGTCCGCCCCAGGTGTGTGTCACCGCGACGTCATGCAGTCCCGGGAAGAGCTCGACCAGCACCGCGCGCAGCGCGGCGAACGTGTCCGGCTCCCGCTCATGCTCTGGCCGCAACCGGGACGCCCAGTGGTACGGGGCGCCGCGCCCTCCGAACGCCAGCCGACCGTCCGCGGTCCGCTGGCCGTAGATCACCAACCGACGGTGGTCGGCGAAGGTCTCCCGGGCGGACAGACCGATGCGCGCCACGATGTCGTCCGGCAGCGGCTCCGAGGCGATCATCAGGGAGTAGACCGGGGCGACCTGGCGGCGCAGGCCCGGCAGCTGCGGCGTGTAGCCCTCGGTCGCGCGCACCACCACGTCGGCGCGCACCCGGCCGCGCGTCGTCGTGACCGCCCCCGGGTCGATGCGGGTGACCGGTGTCGACTCGTGCAGCACCACGCCGTGGCGAACCACGGCGCGCGCCAGGCCGCGAACCAACCGGGCCGGCTGCACCGCCGCGCAGTGCGGCGTGTAGGTCGCGCCGAGC
>JACCUZ010000149.1 GCA_013698395.1 Sporichthyaceae bacterium | reverse complement strand
CTATAGATCTCGCAGTCCGGTGCTGCGCGGCGGATCAGCCCGGCGCATGCAGTGCCGTGGCCGTAGAGATCTTCGTGCGGGCCCTCCACGTAGCGGGTGGCATCCGCATCGACGTCGTACTCCACGGCGACCGCGCCGGACACGCGACGGACGGCGGGGTGCGTCTCGTCCACCCCGCTGTCGATAACCGCCACCTTCACCCCAGCACCCGTGGCGCCGCCCCATGCCCAGTCCCGGGTGATCGGGAAGTCGAGGGGAAGCGCTGCCACCGTGGGGAGGTGACCCCCCGCGAACTGCCAGGACCAGGCGGGCAGCGAGGTCATGCGGGCGGTCGCTTGTCGGAGTACGCGAGCACGGTTGACATCAGACGCACGGCAAGCTGCTGCTCCGCGCTCCCCGCCCGGCCTAGGTCCGCGAACAGCGATGCCAGCTCCGCGAGACCAGGGGCGACCTGCAAGGTGCGCGTGGCCTCGCGCAGGTCGTCGGCAAGATCACTCGTCGGGCTGGCGGCGGCGAAGGCAGCCAGCAGCAGCCGGCCCATGTCGCTGAACAGCCGTGCCGACTCGACTGCGACGGCCGCATGCCGGGCGAAGAAGGCCAAGGTGACCAGATCGCGGTCGCTGCCCGGCCGGCCCGCGTCGCGATCGAGCACCTCGACCACTCCCAGGACGCGGCTCTCGGTCTCCATCGGTGCCGCCAGGATGGCCTGGGGCAGGTACCCGGTCTGTTCTGCCACGTCGCGGGCGAAGCGTGGGTCGCGGACAACTTCGGTCACTTCGATCGACTGACCTGAGCTGACGACCCAGCCGGCGATGCCTACTCCCACGGGAACCGTCAGACCGACGATGCTGTCCGCGCCGGCGCCGCTGGCGGCGGTGAAGACGAGGTTGTCCTCATCCGCGTCGAGTAACGCGATCGAGCAGGCCTGAGCACCGAACGCCTGGCGCGCCGACTCGACGATCTCGGTCAGCTGCTCGAGGTGGTCGACCGGGGCCAAGGCCGGCCCCACGGCGGCGGCGAGCGACGCGAGCCTGCTCAGCACCTCGCGCGCCTGCTCCACGATGCCTCCCTCGGCTGTCCGCTCCGGAAACCTAGAGGGCGGCGCTAGGCCTTGCCAATCATCCACTCAGCCGGGCGCCCTTGTGAGGCCAGCACAACGGTCCTACTGTCAGGCAGCCGACAGACTCAGACCTACGCCGGCCCCACGATGGCACCACGTTCACGCATACTGCGCATACGTGAGAGGAGCACCACCATGGCAAGTGGCGAGAGAGGTCTGGACGACCTTCGCAGAAACGAGGCCCCAGGCGACGACGTCGAGGGTCACGCCAGGAAGAAGATGGGGCTGGACACCGACGACAGCACCGATGACGGCGACGCCGACGACACGGAGGGCCACCGCAGGGCGCGCCCCTGATCGGTTCAGCCAGTTTCACTGCGTTCGTGTTCCCGCCCGGCCGCTCCTCGCCGGGCGGGAACAGGACGTTCCCTTCCAGGTCAGCCGAACGAACCAGTCAGCCGCTCCGCGACGCGGCTCTCCAGTGCCCGTGACGGCCCGCCGCCGATTCCGACCGCTGCCAGGAACTCCTCACCCGGCACCCGGAAACCCGACACCTCCGTGACTGCCCGAACGGTGGCTGTCCGGGGTCGGCCTTGTAGCAGCCCGATCTCACCGACGTAGTCCGGTGCTGTGAGTTGTCGCTGCTGCTCCGGGTGCTCCGCGGTGTAGGCCACGAATGAGCCCGCCGAGAGCACCAGGAGGTGGTCGGCTGCCGCACCCTCGCTGAGCATGACGGTGCCGGCCGGAAAGGTGACCGGCTCCATCGCCGAGGCGATTCGCTCGACCGACGCGGGATCCGCGCCGGCCAAGAGGTCGAGACTCGTCAGCAGGGAGATCTGCGGACCGGACGTGTCGAGCCGCTGCGCCGATGCCTCGTCCAGGCCGCGCACCCGGGCCAGCATCACCAGTGCCAACCCGGCGGGCAGTGCCGAGGCGAGCACGAGACTGCCGCGCAGCCCGACCAGCCCGAGCAGCACCGGGGCGAGCAATGACCCGAGGAGCAGAGTCGCCGTCGACAACGATGCCAAGATTCCCTCGACCCGCGCGAGCCGTGCGCCAGGAACGACCCGCTGCATGATGGTCGTCACTACGACGTCGAGCACCAGGGCGGCGACGCCTTCGACGGCCAGGACGAGCAGCGCTATCACCGGCGATCGGACCACTGCCAGTGCCGCCATGGGAGCCGCGTTCAGCGTGAGGATCAGGGCGATGAGCGCACGCGGTCGTCGCGACCGAGCCAACCGCGGCGCCACCACGGCGCCGAGCAGCCCACCCACGCCGACGGCCGCGTCGAGGTATCCCACCCCGGAGGCGCCCATCCCGAGCAGGTCCCGGGCGACCAGCACGAGATAGACCAGCTCGAACCCGTAGATGAACGTCAGCACAAGCAGACTCAGAACGAGCGCGCCTAAGACGCGGTCACCGGTCAGCGTCTGGACACCGAGCCGCATCCCGGCCAGGGTTCCCGTGTCCGCATCGCCCTCCGGATCCTCGGCGGCCGGCACCTTCGCCCGTAACACCAGAACCGCGGAGAGGACGAACGTCAAGGCGTTGACGGTGAACGCCCAGGCTGGTGAGGCCGAGGCCACGAGCAGCCCGCCGATCCCGGGGCCGACCACCAGGCTCAGGCACTCGATCGTGGAGATGAGGGAGTTCGCGGAAGCGAGCTCGCGCTCAGGCACCAGGCGTGGCAGCGAGGCGTAGAACGCCGGGAAGTACGGCATCCCCGCCAGCGTGGTGACGCCGACGAGGACCACCACGAGCACGATGGGGCCGTCGAGGGCCGCGACCAGGGCGATGGCCCCCATCGACAGGGCCCGGAGCAGGTCGCTGAGGACCATCAGGCGACGCCGGTCGACGCGGTCGGCCAAGAGTCCGGCAAACGAGCCGCCCAGCACGAGCGGCACCACACGCACGATCACCGTGGCCGACACCCACACGCTGGACCCGGTCGCCTCGAGGACGTACACCACCAGCGCAATCGTGTACAGGAAGTCCCCAGCGCGTGAGGTCGCGAAAGCACCCAGCAACAGGCGGAAGTCGCGATGTACGAGGGCTCGACCGAGGGCCGGAGGTCTCACAGCCCGCTCCGCCGGCGCAAACCGGCGAGATCGAGAAGGTCGATACGGCCTCGACCCAGAGCCACCGTGCCGCTGGCCGCCAGGCGCTGCAGCACCTGGTTGACCGTGGGCCGCGTGGCACCGGCCATCCCCGCGAGATCGTCCTGGGTGATCGGGATGGTCACCGGTGTGGTGTCGTCCCGCCGGTAGGCCGCGGCCAGGTCGAGGAGGCGCCGCATCACTCTGCGGTCTACCCCCACGTACAACGCCTCGAGAAGAGAGCGGCTCAGCTCGTCTACGCGCCTGGCGAGCATCTCGACGAGGAGCTGTTCGACACCTGGATGCTGTCGTCGGAGGGCGACGAAGTCCTCGCGGCTGAGACTGAGGGTTCCGCTTGGTTCCAGGGCGAGGACCGTCGCCGTGCGCTCGTGGCTGTCGCGCAGAAGGGCTAGCTCGCCGAAGGCGTCACCCGGAGAGAGCACCGACAACGTCGTTGTGTCCCCGGTCGGGAGCGACACCCGGACAGCGAGCCGGCCGGACCTCACCAGGTGCAAAGACTCTCCGGGGTCGCCCTCGTGAAAAACCACCTCGCCCTTGGCGAACTCGCGTGGACGGGCTGCCTGGAGCACCCGGTCGCGCTCTTCGTCGTCCAGCGGGGCGAGCAGGTGCCAGTTCACGAGAGCAGAGTCGAGCACCTTTCATGCGACGACAAGGGCAAATCGCGTATTCGTGCTCAGGCGTGGGACAGCACGTGCGGTCGCATCCGGGAGCTGACAGCCGCGACGACGACGGCTATGAGCGCTGCAGCGACGAGGACGGTGATGCTGACCTGCAGCCAACCGTCCAGGAAGCCTCCGGAGGTCGCTGCGGGCGTGACCGTGCCGGATCCCGTCTCCGACTCGATCATGGGGTACGGGCGGGCGATGGCCGGAGTGTTGCTCGTGAAGAAGGCCAGCACGGTGGCGACGAGGACGGTTATCGAGTGGCGGATGGACTTCATGGCGGACCTCCAGGGCACGGAAGACGGGGGAGTGGGTTCGGAAATTTGGCCGGAACGGGCTAGGCGCTGGCGGACGAGGTGCGCAAGAACGTCATCGGGGCCGTGACGCGTGCCCACCAGGCCGGCCGCTGCGCCGGTGTCCTCAGCCTGTTGCGGTCGGCGACATCGGTGAGGTCGGCCACCAGGCGAGCGTTTCGCGCGGCCCGGAGGAGGTCTCGGTGGTGCTCGGCGGCGAGAGAGGCGGTGAGGGAGGGGTGAAAGCCGTTCATGGTGCGCTCCTTGGTCGGTGCTGACACCACTACGGTGCGCCTGAAGCCGCCGCCGCACATCCGGAGAAGCACCTATCTCTGGTGACGAACCGCCTTAGGCTCGGCAACCTCAGGCAAGGCCCCGCGCCCGGGCCGTCGCAGCGGCCTCGCCCCTGCTGGAGACGCCAAGCTTGTCGAGCACGTGGGAGACGTGGACGCTAACGGTCTTGATGCTGATCACCAGCTCGGCCGCGATCTGGGCGTTTGACTGCCCGAGGGCCAGCAGCCGTACGACCTCCGCTTCCCGCCGGGTGAGCCCCTCAGGCACCGGCGAGTCGTCTGGCTCGCGGTCGTTGACTCGCAACCGGGCGCGAAGGGCGAGATTACGGGCAGCCGAAGCCACAAGCAGAGCACCTAGGTGGTCGGCCTCCTGGATCACCTCGTCGACCAGCCCACCGGCTGCCGTCCGGTCTGCGGCCGTCAGCGGGCGCCGTGCCAACCGCACCTTCGCGGCGCCGAGCAGGGTGTGCAACCTGAGCAGTGCCGGGGTGTCAGGTCCTCGGACCGACTCTGTCGCCTGCCGCCAGCAGTCGGGATCGCCGTCGGACGTCTCGGCGGAGAGCACCGAGTCCCACGGCTCGCCGGGTCGTTGCGCACGCAGCTCAGCCACTGCCGCGGCAATCCACCTGGAGTCCGTCCGCCGTTCGGTGGAAGCGTCCTGTGCCGTCGCTGACGCGGCAACCAGCAGCAGCTGGCGCACACTGTCGACGGTGGCCCGGTCGCCGTAGGAGGTGTAGGTGCGGTGAGCCGCGTCGAGAGCCGCCCCGGTAAGGCCGCGGGCAAGGGCTAGTTCTATCTCGGCGAGGGAGACGATCGTGTGCAGGTCCGGGGCGGCCTCGGCCCGATCCAGCCGTTGACGCCCGGCGTCGGCGTCGGCCGCGCCCAGGTCGATCTCACCCATGGCGACAAGGAGGCGGGCGCGCCGCGCGTACAACCCTGCCCGCTCCAGGTCGGGGCGGTCTATCCGCAACGCGTCGTCGAGCACCGAGAGCGCCTCGGCCCACTGCCCGGTGGCCCATCGAGCATCGACGAGTGCGCCGACGAGGTGGTCATGGATGAACACCGGTGATCCGCGGGTGGCCGCGAGTTCGAGTCCCTCGCGCGCTGCCCTCTCCGCCTCAGCGGGGCGGCCAGAGGCAACAAGGACGTGCGCCCGCGCGTCGTGCACGCGAAGGGCGAGCGCGACGTCGTCCTGGTTGCGTGCAATCTCACCGGCCTGCTCCAGCTGGCGCAGCGCCGCGTCGGTCTCCCTCGGATGGTCCGCCATCAACATCGCACCGGTCACGCGCAGGTGGGCTGCCACCGCTGACTCGCCTGCGCCTTCGGCAGCAACCACCGCGTCGTGAAGTGTCTGGGAAGCGGCAGGGTCTCGACGATGCAGCTGCAGCTGAAGCAGCGCGTTCAGCAGCCGAGCACGCGCCGCGGACGGCTGCTGCGCTGCGACGTCCAGTGCCGAGCGCAACCTCTCCTCGACGGCGGGCAGCTCGCCGAGAGATCGCACCAGCAGGGACTCCTCCCACAGCAGCTCCGCCGACCGGTCGATGTCCTCTCTGCCCACGTCGGTCAGGCCCTCGTCGAGCAGCTCCAGGGCCCGGTCGTAACGCCCACCAAGGCGAGCGGCACGGCCGGCCGCGAGGAGGAGATCCCCTCGATCGTTCACGTCGGAGGTGACGGGGTCAGCGACTGCGCCCCAGATGGAGAGAGCGCGTTCCAGGAGGAACAGCTCCTCACCGTATGCCGACATGCGGCGGGCCGCTGCGGCCGCTCGCAAGGTGGCCGGATAGCACCGGTTCGGGTCCCCCGCCAGCCACCATTGGTGGGCAGCCCGGATCATCTGGTCGTCCGGAAGTGCAGGATCATCGGACTCGAGAAGCGTCGCGTACTTGCGGTGCAGCTCGCTGGCCTCACCGGGCAGCAGGTCGTCCTCGACTGCCTCTCGCTGCAGGGCGTGCCGGAAGTCGTAGGTGCCGCGCCGACGGTCGACGACGAGCAGGTGAGCCGTCACGAGCTCGCGGAGCGGAGTACGCAGGCCCGCGTCGTCGAGGCCCGACACGGCACCCAATGTGGCTTCGTTCACCGGAGAAGCCGAGGCCGCCGCCGCGCGCAGAACCGCGGTTGCGGCGCCCGACAGCGACTTGGTGCGCCTTAGGAGGAGATTGCGAAGACCCTCGGGTACACCCTGATTTCCTGCCCGCTCAGCAGCGGTGAGCTCTTCGACCAGGAACGGCACGCCTTCGCTGCGAGCGACGACGCGCTCGGCCATGTCGGCGGGCGGCGGCGCCGCCATGATGCCGCGCATCTGGCGGGACACCCCCGCCGGCGACAACCGGCTCAGGCTAAGGCGCTCGACGTGGGGCAGCCGCAACAGCTCATCAAGCAGCTCCTCGACCGCGAGGTCAGGCGGGGGCTCCGAGCGCAGGGTGCCCACCGTGAGGACGCGACTTGTACGCAGCGCCCGGACCAGGTACCCGAACAGGGCACGCGTCGAGGCGTCCGCCCAGTGCAGGTCCTCTACCCCGAGCAGAATCGGTCGCTCGAGCGATACGCGGTCCAGCAGCCGCGCGAGTACGTCGACGAGCTCGCCCTCCGTTCCGTCGCGACTGCTCGGTGCGAGCTCGGGCACCAGCCGGCTCAGCGTGGCCGCGCCAGAGCCAGCCAGCTCGTGAACGGTCTCTTGCGATAGGGCGGAGCACAGCTCGAGCAGGACCTCTCGGAACGGCGCATAAGGAAGAGCCCGGTCCCCGAGCTGGACGCATGAGCCGCGGAGCACCAGCGCCGGCCCCTCGGGACGCGCGGCCACGAAATCGCTCAGCAGTCGCGTCTTGCCGATGCCGGCTTCCCCCGCGAGCAGAACCGTCCGCGACAGGCCCAGAACGGCCTCGTCCCAGGCCCCCGCCATAACCCCGAGCTCCTGTTCGCGGTCCACGAGCTCGCGACTGACCACGCGGCGGGTCACGCGGCTCATGGTGTCACCCCGGGTTGGTTCTGCCACACCGTTCGCGGACCCGATCTCCCGTCACCTCGGGGTGGGTGGCTCGTTGTGCGAGATGTAGGCAAGCCAGGAGGGAGCCAAGTGCCTGATCAGGAGAACGAGCTGCAACGGCGCGTGACGACCGGGGGACACCGTGTCGCTAGCCGCGAGGTCGATCTGCTGGCGGAGCGGGCGGCTAGGAGCGGGAACTCCCAGCGAGCGGGCGAGCTGCAGAGCGTTGCCGCGCACCTGCGCCACAAGGAGGCCGCCAGAGCCGCCGCTGCGCGGTCCGCGCCGCCGTCGACGGCTCCAGCCTTTGGAAGCCTGAGAGCCCTATGGCGGCGCACGGTCAGCCGCTAGCGGTCGTCAGCCGGCCTGGCAGGAGGGGCACCAGAACAGGTTGCGGCCCGCCATGACCTGGGTTGCCACGGGCGTGCCGCACGCTCGGCAGGGCTGGCCCGCGCGGCGGTAGACGTAATGGGCGTCCTCCTGCCGCACGCGGCCGGTGCGTGACCGGTGTGGAGGCAGCGTCGTCACTATGCGCCCGCTGCGCAACCCGGCCCTCATCACACTTCCCAGATCTGACCACATTGCGTCGAACTCCGGGCGCCCCACGGTCTGCCCGGCACGGAACGGGGACAGCCTCGCCCGGAACAGCACCTCCGCTCGGTAGACGTTGCCGACTCCAGCGACGACACCCTGGTCCATCAGCAGCTGCCCGATGGCGGTACGACTGCGTGACAGGCGGGCCCAGGCGGGCTCGGGATCGGGTCGGCGGCGTAGCGGATCGGGGCCGAGACGAGCCTCGATCAGCGACTTCTCCACGGGGGTCACCAGTTCACAGGCGGTCGCGCCGCGCAGGTCGGCGTACGACCCGTTCCCGGCCACCCGACACCGGAGGGCGCCGCGCGGGACCGGGGCGGGCAGCGAGCCAAACGTCCACGTCCCGTACAGCCCGAGGTGGACGTGCAGCCAGCGCTGCTCGGTGAAACCGAGGAAGAGGTGTTTGCCGTAGGCGTCGGTGCGTTCGAGGATGCGTCCGTCGAGCAGTGCGGCGCCCTCGGCGAACCGTCCCTGTGGGCTCGAGACCGACACTGCGGTGCCGCTGAAGCGTGCGCCGTGCTCGCGCGCGAGTCTGTGGATTGTGTGGCCCTCGGGCACCGGCCAACCGTAGTCAGCGGGTCCGTCGACTGATCAGCGGGTTACCGCTCCCACCAGCGGGACTCGGGCTCGCCCTCCTCGGCGAGGATCTGCTCCGACTCCGGGCCGCCGGGCGCGGTGAGGTCGCACAGCAACGAGAGCGGCACGTGGTCGTGCAGCATGGTCATGACGGCCTCGTCGGTCGAATGTTCCGTCGTGTCCGCGGCGGTCTTCATCGTCCTCACGTCCTCTGTTTCGGTCGACCTACCCGGGGCTCCGTTGAGCCGGTCGGGTGATCAACAGGGACTACGAGAGAGGTATCGGCATCGTTAAGCACCCGTCTTGAGCAGCCCGTGGTCAAAGGGCAGTAAAGGGCGAGCGCCCCGGTCCCATAAGGAACGGGGGCGCTCGACGGTGCGACCGAGATCAGATGGGGCGCACCTGGTCGGCCTGCGGGCCGCGCTGCCCCTGAGTAACCTCGAACTCCACGCGCTGGTTCTCGTCCAACGAGCGGTAGCCGTCGGCCTGAATGGCCGAGAAGTGCACGAAGACGTCGGGGCCGCCGCCGTCCTGAGCGATGAAGCCGAAGCCCTTCTCGGCGTTGAACCACTTGACGGTTCCCTGTGCCACTGTTTCTCCTTCGGAGGAAACGGAGTTCGGACGCCGCACCGCGCGGCGACCGGGTCGTCAGATCGCGCTTCCTCTTCCGGTCCTGGCACTGCCAGGCCCTAGTGACAAGAAACGCCCGAACCGAAGGACGGCCGGGCGTTCAAGACTGCGAGGCACTCACCAACTTCCAACCGAGCACAACGCTAGGACATCGCGGCCAGGTATGTCCATGCCTGGGCTCAATTGCGCACCGGGAAACTACGTCGTCGTGTCGTTCGGCAGCTCGAGTGCAGGCGGTTCACCACCCGGATGCACCTTCCACCCCTCGGCCGACTCGCGCATTGTCGTCAGGTCCCCGATGTGCACAGCCGCGTCATCGCCGTCCCTTCTCACCGCGAGGATGTGCACATCGTGACCGACCGTCACGTCGTCGATGCCGTCGCGGCGTGCGTTCACAATTGTGCTGTCGGTGACGACGTAGGTGTGGGTGTAGTTGTCCTCGCTCTTCACGGTGATGGAGTCGCGACTCACGGAGGTGACCTCACCCAGCTGGGTCAACGTCGTCCGGTAACCCCCGGAACCGTCTGGGGCGAGGAACTCCCCATGGATGCCGCCACCCATCGCGATCGGCCCACCGAGTTCGGGACCGTGCAGGCCGCGTCGGTCGAGGAACCGCTCACGCAGCCGCTCGCGGAGCGTTTGTCCGTCCCGATCGCTGTCGACGCTGGCAGGCGGGCTCGAGGTGGCGTCTTCCGCGAGAGCGCTGCCGGCGGCGGTGAAGGCGACTCCACCAAGCAGCAGCGCTGTCAGGCCGACGGCGACCGGGCCGGCCAGGCGGCGCCTGGCGGTGGGCGGACCGGTGGGGTGGGAGGCGGGGGTGGGCGGCTCGGCATGGTTCATCGTCGCGCTCCTTGGACGGGCTGGGGTTGCCGGCCTCGGGAATGGACACGACGAAGAATCGGCCGGCAACCTGGGAAGCGCCTGGCACGGGGCTGCCACGGCGCTAGGAGTTCGAGCGCCCCGGCTGCGCCGGCGATCGGGCGATGGGGTGAGTGACGGGACTTGAACCCGCGGCCCCCTGGACCACAACCAGGTGCTCTACCAGCTGAGCTACACCCACCTCGTGCACCGCGGCGATGCTCGCGGCGCTGCACAGCATACAGAGCAGGGGCGGCCGCTCAGCCCTGCGGAGGGACCACGAACTGCGCTGCCAGCGCCTTGGCCGCATCGCTGTCTGGGCCGGGCTGCGCCACGAAAACGGCCTTCCGGTAGAACTTGAGCTCCTCGATGCTCTCTCGGATGTCGGCTAACGCGCGATGTCCGCCGCTCTTCGCAGGCGAGTTGTAGTAGACGCGCGGATACCACCGCCGGATCAGTTCCTTGAGGGAGGACACGTCCACGAGGCGGTAGTGCAAGTGCTCGTCCAGCGCTCGCATGTCCCGCGCGATGAAGCCGCGGTCGACGTACACCGAGTTCCCAGCCAACGGCGCTTTGCGCCCGGTCGGGACATGCTCGCGGACGTAGGTCAGGACCACGTCCTCGGCCTCGGCGAGGGAGACTCCGGCGGCGAGCTCGTCCAGCAACCCTGACGCCGTGTGCATGGTGCGGACCACCTCGGGCATCTGCTCCAGGGCAGCGTCCGGCGGTCGGATCACGACATCCACCCCGGTGCCCATGACGTTCAGATCGGAGTCCGTGACGAGGGCAGCGACCTCGACCAGCGCGTCGTGCTCGAGCGACAGGCCGGTCATCTCGCAGTCCATCCACACGATGCGGTCGTTGCGCTCGGCCATGGCGTTCACCATAGGGGGCACCGGCATGGGCAAGGATCTTCCGCCCGCCCGTGCCACCGCCGGACTCTGCGGCTCAGCCGCGGCCCACTTATGCCCGCGAACCGGGGGCGGGCCGTTTCGTCCGAGCGCGCATCTGCGCGTTGTCGGCCTGCAGCCGCGCGTTGTCGCGTTCCAGGTCCATCACCATGCCCACGCCGGCGAGATTCAGGCCGGACGCCATTAGCTCGCCGATGCGGCGAATCCGCTCGAGGTCGTCCTCGCTGTAGAGGCGCGTCCCCCCGTCGGTCCGGGCCGGTTGGAGCAGGCCGCGCTGCTCGTACAGCCGAAGGGTCTGCGGCCCGATGCCGACCAGCTCGGAAGCGACGGAGATGCCGTACACGCCTTGGCCGTCGTCAGCGGCTGACCGAGCCATGGAGTCAGTTCCCCCTTCTGCCGCAACCAAGTGTTGCCTTAACCCTGCCACAAGTGGTATAAGAAATCTATGTCAGTAACCACAGATCCTCCGAGGATCGGTGGACAGGAGCAGAGCATCAGGATCCGTTGACAGGAGGTGGGAGAGATGCTGATGCGCACCGACCCGTTCCGTGAACTTGACCGGCTCACCCAGCAGGTCTGGGGTACGACATCCCGTCCGGCCGTCATGACCATGGACGCCTGGCGCGACGGTGACGAGTTTGTCGTCGAGTTCGATCTGCCCGGTATTGACCCCGACGCGGTGGACATCGACGTCGAGCGTCATGTCCTGACGGTCAGGGTCGAGCGGCCACCCCTGGACGGGGAGCGTGAGCTGGTGGCCGCCGAGCGCCCCCGTGGGGTATTCAGCCGGCAGCTCATCCTCGGTGACAACCTCGACACCGACAGCGTCGCCGCCAGCTATGACGCAGGGGTGCTGACGCTGCGCATCCCGGTCGCTGAACAGGCCAAGCCGCGAAAGATCATGGTCGGCAGCAAGGACCAGGACCAGCAGGCGATCAACGCCTGAGCGAGTCAGGGTGGTTTTCCTCGGCCGTGGGCTCGTCGTCGAAGTGGCGCCGGGCCCACGGTCCGGTCCGCAGAGGAGATGACTGTGCCCCCGCGGGACCTCTACGCGGTGCTGGGCGTTGCCCCCGAGGCGACGACCGCTGAGCTGGCCCGCGCCTACCGCCGACTCCTCCGCCGGTACCACCCCGATACCCGTGAGGGCCAGGAGGCCGCGGCTGACGGCTCGGACGGCGCGCTGGGACAGGTCATCGCGGCCTATGCCATCCTCCGTGACCCCGATCGACGCGCCGGCTATGACCGGCAGCGACGACGGGAAACACCCGACGCGCCCCGCATCGTCGTCAGCACCGGGCGGCGACACGTGCGCGCACAGCCGTCGGACGAGCCGCTGATCAGGGCCGGACCCGTGCGCTGGCAACGGTTTGCGCCTGGAAGTTGAGGCGTCCCGAGCGCAGAGTAGTCCTGCCGTATGCGCTGGGTTAAAACCCGACAACAGGTCTTGTGTCAGGTCTTCGGCGGGTGCAGAGTGCGCGTGTCACACGATGTCCCAGCCGCGTTGCTCGGTTATCCCCGGCAGCGGCGTACCCGGTCGCGAGGAGAACGTTGTGAGAACGATGAAGAGGCCCGTGGCGGCGCTCGGCGCCGCACTGCTGATCGCTGGCACGCTGGTGGCCGGGGCTTCGTCCGCCGGCGCTCATGCGCAACACGGGACCGACGAGGGCCACCTGCTCGACCCCCAGACCGCTCAGCCGGACACCGATGGCGACGGCGACTGGGGCAAGGTCGAGTTC
>JACCUZ010000145.1 GCA_013698395.1 Sporichthyaceae bacterium | reverse complement strand
ATCACCGGCACCGGCGATGACGCCTTCGGCCGGTGGATCCATCAGGCCCTCGTCGGCTTCGGCGTCGACGACCGCTGGGTCGTCACGGTCCCAGGCCTGCTCACACAGGTCACCTTCTGCGAGATCTTTCCGCCGGACGACTTCCCCCTGTACTTCTACGGACGCAGCCCTACGGCGGCGGACCTGCAAATCGTGGCGTCCGACCTCGACCTCGACGCCGTACGCGCGGCGGGTGTCCTTTGGGTCACGCTCACCGGCATGTCGCAGGAACCGAGCCGCGACACGCACCTCGTGGCACTCGACGCGCGTGGGGGCACGCGACACACGGTCGTCGACCTGGACTACCGGCCGATGTTCTGGGCGTCACCCGAGGCGGCGCGCGCACAGGCGGCCCGGTTGCTACCGCATGCGACCGTGGCCGTCGGCAACCTCGACGAGTGTGAGACGGCTGTGGGAGAGCGTGATCCGCAGCGCGCCGCAGCCGCCCTCCTGGACCGTGGAGTCCAGCTCGCGATCGTCAAGCAAGGCCCGCGTGGGGTGCTCGCCCGCACAGTGGACGAGTCGGTAGAGGTGGCGCCGTTCCCCGTGGACGTCGTCAACGGTCTCGGTGCCGGCGACGCGTTCGGCGGTGCTCTGTGCCACGGCCTGCTGGCTGGCTGGCCGCTCGAACGCACGGTTCGCTTCGCAAACGTGGCCGGCGCCATCGTGGCCTCGCGACTGGAGTGCTCGTCGGCGATGCCGCGTGAGGACGAGGTGCTCGACCACCTCGCGGAGGTGGGCCATGCCGGTTGACGTCCCGAGCCTCGTCGAGACAAGGACGACCCGACCGCAGGCAGTTGCGGAGGCGGCCGCCGCCCGCCGCCGGCCTACGTCGGTGCTGGGGCCAACCGGCCGGCTGATGGTCATCGCCGCCGACCATCCGGCCCGCGGCATGCTGAGGGCGGGTGCGGATCCCGCGGCCATGGCCGACCGGGCCACCCTGCTCGACCGGCTCTGCACAGCCCTCGCTCGCCCCGAGGTCAACGGCGTACTGGGTAGCGCGGACATCCTCGACGACCTGCTGCTCCTGGGCGCACTCGAGGGGAAGGTCGTTCTCGGGTCCATGAACCGGGGCGGCCTGGCCGGCACGACGTTCGAGATCGACGACCGGTTCACCGGGCACAGCGCCGAAAGCATCCAGGCAGCCGGCTTCCAGGGCGGAAAGATGCTGCTGCGCATCGATCCCGACGACCCCGCGACCGCGTCGGTTCTCGAGTCCTGTGCCCGGGCCGTCTCCGAGCTGGCGGCTCACGGCCTGATGGCGATGATCGAGCCGTTCATCTCCCACCGGGTCGACGGCAAGGTCACCAACGACCTGTCCACAGAGGCCGTCGTACGCTCGGTCGGCGTCGCGGCGGGACTGGGCACCTCCTCGGCGTACACCTGGCTGAAGCTGCCCCTCGTCACAGACGGCGAGGAGGGGATGGAGCAAGTCATGTCCGCCTCGACGCTGCCCGTGGTCCTGCTGGGCGGCGAGCTGTCGGAGGACCCGCCGGCCACCTTCGCGGCCTGGGAGCGCGTGCTGAAGATGCCGACGGCCCGGGGCTTGGTCGTGGGTCGCTCGCTGCTCTATCCCCTCGACGGTGACGTCGAGGGCGCTGTGGCCACCGCAGTGAGCCTGCTGTGACCGCAGCGACGGCAACACCCACCACGGCTGACCTGCACCTGCGGGCCGGAAGTGCTGCCACCGGCCGGTACGCGCTGGAGATCACGCCCGAGGCGGCAGGCTGGGCCACCTCGTCGCTTCGGCTGCTCGTTCTCGAGCCGGGGGAGTCGCACCTGTTCGAGACGGGGGAGGAGGAGATGGTCGTCCTGCCGATCGCAGGGTCGTGCGTAGTCACCTGCGACGGTGAGACGTTCCCCCTGGAGGGCCGCCGGGACGTCTTCACTCGGGTGACCGACTTCGCCTACGTCCCCCGGGACGCGGAGGTGGAGGTCACCTCGCCGGAAGGTGGGCGCTTCGCCCTGGCCGGTGCCCGCTGCTCGCGGCGGTTGCCGGCGCGCTACCGCGCGGCCGCTGACGTGCCGGTCGAGATCCGCGGGGCCGGCGCGTGCAGCCGCCAGGTCAACAACTTCTGCTCGGTGGACGCGTTCGAGGCTGACCAGCTCATTGCCGTGGAGGTGCTGACCCCTTCGGGCAACTGGTCGTCCTACCCCCCGCACAAGCACGACGAGGACCGGCCAGGAGAGGAGTCGGCGCTCGAGGAGATCTACTACTTCGAGGTCGGCGACGCCCAGGCCGCCGGCACTCCGGGCGGGACGCCGACCGGCGTGGGCTATCACCGGGTCTACGGCACACCCGACCGTCCGATCGACGTGCTCGCCGAGGTTCGCAGCGGTGACGCCGTCCTGGTGCCGTACGGCTGGCACGGCCCGTCGATGGCCGCCCCCGGCTATGACCTCTACTACCTCAACGTGATGGCCGGTCCCGGCGACGACCGAGCCTGGCTGATCTGCGACGATCCGGCGCATGCGTGGGTTCGTGGCACCTGGGCCGACCAGGCGGCGGACCCCCGCCTGCCGCTGACCTCGGCGGCCGGCAGGCGAGGCTCGTGACGAGCAGCACCGTGCGCCTTACCGTCGGTCAGGCCCTGGTCCGGTTCCTGGCCCAGCAGCACACCGAGCGCGACGGGGTCGAGCACCGCCTCTTCGCGGGCTGCTTCGGCATCTTCGGCCACGGCAACGTCGCCGGTGTCGGGCAGGCCCTTCTCGAGGCCGAGCTGGGAGCTCCGGACAGCCTGCGCTACTACCTGGCTCGCAACGAGCAGGGCATGGTGCACGCCAGCGTCGCGTTCGCGCGCATGCACAACCGGCTACGGACCTTCGCCTGCACCGCCTCGATCGGGCCCGGCTCGACCAACATGGTGACCGGCGCGGCGCTGGCGACGGTCAACCGGCTTCCCGTACTCCTGCTGCCCAGCGACGTCTTCGCCACCCGGGTGGCGCCCCCGGTGCTGCAGGAGCTGGAGAGCACGACCGGCGGCGACGTCTCGGTCAATGACGTCTTCCGGCCGGTGTCGCGCTTCTTCGACCGGGTGTCGCGGCCCGAGCAGCTGCCCTCGGCGCTGTTGGGAGCGATGCGCGTGCTGACCGACCCGGTGGAGACGGGAGCGGTCACCCTCGCGCTGCCCCAGGACGTGCAGGCGGAGGCGTACGACTGGCCGGTCGGGCTGTTCGCCACTCGGGTGTGGCAGGTGCCCCGTCCGGCGCCCGACACTGCCGCCCTCGCGCGCGCCGTCGACCTGGTCCGGAGCGCGCAGCGTCCGCTGCTCGTGGTGGGCGGGGGTGTGATCTACAGCGAGGCGACGGAGGCGCTGCGAGCGTTCGCGACGGCGACCGGCATCCCTGTCGCGGAGACTCAGGCAGGCAAGGGCTCCTTGCCGTACGACCACCCGCTGGCCCTCGGCGCCGTCGGCAGCACCGGCACCGCCGCGGCCAACGCCGTGGCGCGGGAGGCCGACCTCGTGATCGGCGTCGGCACCCGCTACAGCGACTTCACCACGGCATCCCGCACGGCCTTCCAGGATCCCGACGTCCGGTTCGTCAACCTCAACGTCGCCAGGTTCGACGCCGCCAAGCACGCCGGTGTCGCGCTGGTCGCCGACGCCCGGGCCGCCCTGGAAGCGCTCGCCGAGGCGCTGGCAGGTTGGTCGGTCGACCCCGCCTACCGGGAGCGTGGCTCGCGGTTGGCGGCAGCGTGGGACGAGACGGTCGAGCGCGCCTACCGCCTCGGCCACCAGCCGTTGCCCGCGCAGTCCGAGGTCATCGGGGTCGTGAACGACGTGTCCGACGCCCGTGACGTCGTGGTCTGCGCAGCCGGATCGATGCCCGGCGAGCTGCACAAGCTGTGGCGGACGCGTGACCCGAAGGGTTACCACGTCGAGTACGGCTACTCGTGCATGGGCTACGAGATCGCTGGCGGGCTGGGTGTCCGGATGGCCTGTCCGGACAGGGACGTCTTTGTCATGGTCGGCGACGGGTCCTACCTGATGATGGCCCAGGTGCTGGTGACGGCCGTGCAGGAGCACCTCAAGATCATCGTGGTGCTCGTCCAGAACCACGGCTTCGCCTCGATCGGAGCCCTCTCCGAGCAGCTGGGATCGCAGCGGTTCGGCACGTCGTACCGTTACCGGAACCCCAGCACCGGGAGGCTGGACGGCGACGTGCTACCTGTCGACCTCGCAGCCAACGCGGCCAGCCTCGGCGTGCACGTCGTGCGC
>JACCUZ010000142.1 GCA_013698395.1 Sporichthyaceae bacterium | reverse complement strand
CGCGACGCCGATCTTCGCGTCGGCCATGCCGTAGAACACGTAACGGACCCCGTCGACCTCCTCGATCGCCGTCGGGAACACGACGTTGGGCACGGTTGCCCGGGCACCGGTTCAGGGAAGAAGACAGCGTCCTTGTTGGGGAACATGCACAGGTCGGTGCCGAGGCCAGGCTGGTAGGTGAACTGCACTGGGCCCAGGCGCTGCCAACGCTCGAGGTCGCTGGAGACGGCCAGCGCAAGCCGTGGCCCGAGCGGGCCATATGCGACGTACGTCATGAGGTGATGTCCCAGGCTCGGCACCCAGGTCGTGCGCGGGTCTTCGACGCCCGCGTTGTGGGCGCCGCGTTCCCATCCCTCGTCAGGGGCCAGGACCACGCTGCGCCGGCGGACCCCAACGGGGACGCCGTCCCGCAGCTCCACCTCGACGAGGCCAACCCTCGAGACGTTGCCCTCCTCCACGAGCCGGGGGAGCAGGTGCAGCCGACCGTCGGGAGTGCGGCCGCTGGCTGGGTTGAGCACTCCCATCGCCTCCAGCGGGTTGCCGGTTTCGGGCGTCATCACGACACCGAGCCGGGTCATCGTGTAGGGCACAACGGTGGACAGCTCGTCGGACACCTGTGTCATCCCTTGACCCCCGATCCGATGTCGGATGTCTTGAAGTACTTCTGGAAGGCGACGAAGAGTGCGACCGCAGGCGCGGCCAGGACGCAGGCGCCGGCGAGGGCGGCGCCATAGGGGTTCGCCGCACGGCCGGCGATGTTGCTGATGTAGTTGGCCAGCGAGACGGCGAGCGGCTGCAGGTCGGCCTCTTTGGTGATGAGGAACGGCCAGAGGAACTCGTTCCACGGGCCGATGAACGTGACCAGCGCGGCGGTGAGTAACGCCGGTTTGACGAGCGGCAGCGCGATGGACCAGAGGATGCGCAGCTCGCCGGCCCCGTCGATGCGTGCCGCCGCGAAGAGGTCCTCCGGCAGCTGCAGGAAGAACTGCCGGAAGATGAAGACCGCGGTGGAGTTGATGGCGAAGGGCAGGATCATGCCGAGGTAGGAGTCGGCCAGGCCGTAGCTGCGCACGATCATCACGTACAGCGGGATCATGAGCAGCTGGAAGGGCACGACCTGCACCAGCAGCATCATCGCGAACAGCGTGCCGCCGCCCCGGAAGTGCAGGCGCGCCAGCGCGTAACCGGTCAGTACACCGAACACGATGGTGCACAGAATCACACCGCCGGTGAAGATGCCGGAGTTGATGAGTGACCGCAGCAGGTCCACGCGCTCGTTGATGGCGGTGTAGTTCTCCAGGGTGAAGCCGCCGGTCGGGAAGGCACCCGCCAACGACGTGTCCGGCTCGCTCTGCAGCGAGCCGATGAGCATGTAGTAGAAGGGGAACAAGAAGACAACGGCGCCCAGGACGAGGACCACCACCCGCACCCAGCTGCGCGACCGGGGTCGGCGCGCCGAGGCGCCGTGCGTGGGCCGGGGGACGTCCTGCACATCTGCGCTGGTCGAAACGGCTTGGGTCATTGTCAGTCCCTTTCCAGCAAGCGCTTGCTGACCAGCGATATGAGCAGCACACCGATCACGAGCACCACGCCGATCGCAGCGGCGACGTCAGGGTTGCCCTGTTCGATGCCGCGCTGGTACATCACGAACACCGGCGACGTCGAGGCTCCGTTGGGGCCGCCCCCGTTGGTCAGCAGGTAAGGCTCGGTGAACAGGTTGGCGCCGGTGATGGTCGCCAGGATCACGACGAGAGTCGTTGCCGGGCGTACGCCTGGGATCGTGACGTTGCGTAGCGACTGGAACTTGCCGGCGCCGTCCATCGACGCCGACTCGTAGAGCTCCTTGGGTACGCCCTGCAGGGCCGCCAGGTACAGCAGGATGGAGAAGCCTAACTGCTTCCACGTGACAAATAGGGCGATGAGCGGCATGGCCACCTTGCTGTTCACCAACCACGACGGGTCGGGCGCCAACGGGCCGAGCAGCTCGTTGACGAAGCCGTTCTTGCTGAACAGGAAGAGCCAGACAGCGACCAGCGCGACGCTCGCCGTGACGTAGGGGATGTAGTAGGAGACCCGCAGGAACGCGCGCCCGCGGATGGCGCCGTTGAGTGCCGTTGCGAGCAGCAACGACAGGAGAACCGTCAGCGGGACGTTGATGACCAGGAAGATCAAGACGTTGAAGAACGACCTCCGCACACCGGGGTCGGACAGTGCGGAGGCGTAGTTGTCCAGACCCACGAAAGGTCGCGCGACCGGAGCACCTGGGGCCGTGAAGAAGTAGTCGTGGAAGCTGATCCACGCTGCCAGGCCCAAGGGGTAGGCGAAGACGGCCGCGAGGAAGACGGCATACGGCGCAGCCAGCGCGATGCCGAGCGGCTGACGACCCAGAAGGGTCGTCAGC
>JACCUZ010000129.1 GCA_013698395.1 Sporichthyaceae bacterium | reverse complement strand
CGACCACGTCGAGGCGTGGCCCCGCGGACCGACCAGCGCCGCGTCGATGGTCCCGCGGTGCCGGCGCCATCACGAGCACAAGACCCGACGCCTCGTGCACACGGTGCTGCACGGCGACGGCAGCGTGGACACCAGGATGCTCACCGGGATCATGGTCCGAACCGGCCCCGAGCCACTACCCGGCTACGGCCCCGGCGAGGGCTACGCCAACGTGCCCGGCACAACTGCCGGCTAGAGCTTGTGCAGCTGGTCGTAGGGCGCCGTGACGCGCAGGGTGCGGCCGTTGAACGCCACGCTGACGGCGATCTCTTCCTCGACTGACACCACGCGACCCAGGCCGCATACGTCGTGAGTGACCCGGTCGTCGACCGCGAACACCTTGACGGGTTTGGCCACGGGGTCGCGGAAGGGGCTTCCCGGCGGGCGTCTACGACCTCGTGAGGTTGTCATCGATACCCAGTATGCGCCGTGCAGCTGCCGAACGGGGCATCTCACGCCCCGGGACAGCACCAAACGGTTTCGTCGCTGCTGACACGAGTTGTTAGCGTGGCCGGGTGGGCGACGATCGACGGGGGACTGCCTACGGCGTCGCCTGTTACCTGATCTGGGGCCTGTTCCCGCTGTTCTGGCCGCTCCTGGAGCCGGCGGGCGCGGTCGAGATCCTGGCCCACCGCGTGGTGTGGTCGCTGGTGTTCGTGCTGGGCGTCCTCGCGGTCCAGCGGAACTGGTCGTGGCTGCGGCCCCTGCTCTCCGACCGCGCGTCGCTGACCCGGCTGGGTCTCGCGGCCGTGCTGATCGCGGGGAACTGGTGTCTCTACATCTGGGGGGTCAACAACAACCACGTCGTCGAGACGTCGCTCGGTTACTTCATCATGCCGGTCGTGACCGTGCTCGTCGGCGTGCTGGTCCTGCAGGAACGGCTGCGTCGCCTGCAGTGGGCCGCCATCGGTCTCGGGGCCTTCGCGGTCGTGGTGCTGGCGGTCGACTACGGCCGACCGCCGTGGATCGCGCTCGGGCTTGCGCTCTCGTTCTCCGCGTACGCGTTGCTGAAGAAACAGGTCGGCCCGCGGGTGGGCGCCGTGCAGTCGATGACCGTCGAGACCGCCCTGCTCTTCCTGCCCGCTCTGGCCTGGCTACTGCTCCTCGAGGTCGGTAACGACGGCCAGCTCGGGCACAGCGGGGTCGGGCCCGCGCTGCTGCTGGCCTCCGCCGGCGTCGCGACGGCCGTGCCGCTGCTGTTCTTCGCGGCGGCCGCCCGCCGGGTGCCGCTGTCGGTCCTGGGGATGCTGCAGTACCTCTCGCCGGTGCTGCAGTTCCTCGTCGGCGTCCTGCTCTACGACGAGCCGATGCCAGCGTCACGGCTGGTCGGCTTCGGGCTCGTGTGGGCGGCACTGGCACTGCTCACGTTCGACGGCCTCAGGTCGCACGGCCGACGACCTGGTCGCACAGCGCGGCCAGCGCGTCCTTCGCCGGACCCGACGGCAATGGCCCTAGCGACTCCCGGGCGTCGTCGGCCCACCGTTTGACCTCGGCCTGGGCCTGCGCCACGGCCGGGTTGGCGCGGAGCAGCCGCAGAGCCTCGGCGTGGTCGGCCTGGTCGGGCAGGCCCGCGTCCAGCAGCGACCTGAGCCTGCGGTCCTCGGGCCGGTCCATGCGGCGCAACAGCAGCACCGGCAGCGTCGGCACACCCTCGCGCAGGTCGGTGCCCGGGACCTTGCCGGACTCGCAGGTGTCCGAGAGGACGTCGAGCAGGTCGTCGGAGAGCTGGAAGGCGATCCCGATCCGCTCGCCGAACCTCGTCAGCACGTCGACCACGTCATCGGGAGCGCCCGAGAGCATCGCCCCGAAGCGGGCCGACGTCGCGATCAGGGAACCCGTCTTGTCGGCCAGGACCGACAGGTAGTGCTCGACCGGGTCCTCCCCCTGGGCCGGGCCGACCGTCTCGCGGATCTGCCCCGTCACCAGCCGCTCGAACGTCCGGGCCTGCAGCCGCACCGCCTCCGGGCCGAGGTCCGCGAGGATGTCCGACGCGCGGGCGAAGAGGAAGTCCCCGGTCAGGATCGCCACGGTGTTGTCCCACCTCGCGTTCGCCGACTCCGCTCCGCGTCGCAGGTCGGCCTCGTCCATCACGTCGTCGTGATAGAGCGTCGCGAGGTGGGTCAGCTCCACGACGACCGCGGACGGAACCACGCCGGGCGCCTCAGCGTCACCGAACCTGGACGCCAGCAGCACGAGCAGCGGCCGGAACCGCTTGCCGCCCGCGTCCACCAGGTGTCGGGACGTCTCGGTCACGAAGGGGAAGCTGCTCTTCACGGTCTCGTGCAGCATCGCCTCGACCGACGCCAAGCCTGTGCGGATCCCCTCCTCGAGGGCCGGGTCCGCTGAGGGGGCGACGAAGGGACCGGGGGCGGACATGGGAGTCAGCGGACGAACTGTGAGGCCAGTCCGGCCAGCTCCAAAACGTAGGTGGGGAAGACGCCGAGCAGGAGCGTCACCGCGGCACCGATCGCGATGGCGACGGTGGTGAGCGGCGAGGGGACGACCACGGACGGCCCGTCCGGCGCAGGGGCCGAGAAGAACATCAGAACGATCACCCGGAAGTAGAAGAACGCGGCGACTGCGCTCATGATCACACCGATGATCACCAGGACCCGCGCGTCGCCGGCCCAGGCCGCGCTGAACACCGCAAACTTCGCGGTGAACCCGCTCGTCAGCGGGATGCCGGCGAACGCGGCGAGGAAGAACGTGAACACGACGGCGATCACCGGTGAGCGGCGCGCTAGCCCGGCCCACTGTGACAGGTGGGTGGCCTCCCCGGCAGCGTCGCGGACGAGGGTGACGACGGCGAAGGCGCCGATCGTGGAGAAGCCATAGGTCACGAGGTAGAAGAGCACCGAGGACACCCCGAGCAGCTCTCCGTCGGCACCGACGGCGTCCGTGCCGACGAGTCCGGTCAGGATGAAGCCGGCATGGGCGATCGAGGAGTAGGCTAGCATCCGTTTGATGTCGGTCTGGGTGAGCGCGAGGACCGACCCCACTCCCATCGTGAGGATGGCGATCCCCCAGATGACCGGCTCCCACTCCCAGGCCAGCCCGCCGACACCGACGTAGAGCACCCGCAGCAAGGCCCCGAAGGCCGCCACCTTGGTGCACGCCGCCATGAATCCAGTGATCGGTGTGGGGGCGCCCTGGTAGACGTCCGGCGTCCAGGAGTGGAACGGCGCAGCACCGACCTTGAACAGCAGCCCCACCGTGAGCAGCGCGGTGCCGGTCAGCAGCAGCGTCTCGTTGCCGGCCTCCGAGCTGACCGCCTCGGCGATGCCGGACAGGCGTACGGTGCCGGCGTAGCCGTAGAGCAGCGCGACACCGTAGAGGAAGAACGCTGAGGAGTAGGCGCCGAGCAGGAAGTACTTGAGCGACGCCTCCTGGCTGAGCAGGCGGCGGCGGCGGGCCAGCCCGCAGAGCAGGTACAGCGGTAGGGAGAGGACCTCCAGCGCCACGAACATCGTCAGCAGGTCGTTCGACGCGGGGAACAGCAACATCCCGCCGATGGCGAACATCAGCAGCGGGAAGACCTCGGTCTGCGTGATCTTCTCGGCGACGAGCAGCCGCTCGGCCGGCGAGCCGGGCGTCGACGACCCGGCCGGGGCGAAGACCCCGCCGACGTCCACCTTGCGTTCGGCCGTGGCCAGCACGCCGGGGATCGCCATCAGCAGGATCGCACCCTGCAGGAACAGGGCGGGGCCGTCGACCGCGACCGATCCGCTCGCAGCCACGCTGTAGTCGCCCGCGAGCATCACGACCGAGGCGAACGCGGCGAGCAGGCCCGCAACGGCCAGGCCGAGCTGCGTCTCGTGGCGGAACGGCCGCGGCATGAACGCCTCGAGCAGCACTCCCGCCACCGCCACTCCGAAGACGATGAGCATCGGCGCGAGCAGCCGGTACTCCACCGAGGGAGTCTCGAACTCCGCGGCGAGAGTCAGACCGGTGTTCATGGACGCGCCCCTTCAGCGGCCGGCTGGGCCGGCTCGGGGTCGGTGACGCCGACCTGTTCCATGGTCCGGTCGACCGCCGGGTTGATGACATCGAGCAGCGGCTTGGGGAAGAAGCCGAGGGCGATGATGATCGCGATGAGCGGCGCGACGACCCATGCCTCCCTGGTGTTGAGGTCGGCCATCTGCGAGGTGTGCTCCGTCGGCTCGCCGGTCATGGTCCGCTGGTACATCAGCAGGATGTACAGCGACGCGAGGATGATGCCGCCGGTGGCGATGACGGCCGCCACCTCGTAGCGGGAGTAGGTGCCGATCAGCACGAGGATCTCGCTGACGAACGAGGACAGGCCGGGCAGCGCGAGCGAGGACAGCCCGGCGACCAGGAAGGTCCCGGCAAGCATGGGGGCCACCCGCTGTACCCCGCCGTAGTCCCGGATGAGCCGGGACCCGCGCCGGCTGATGAGGAAGCCGGCGATGAGGAAGAGTGCGGCGGTGGAGAAGCCGTGGTTGACCATGTACAGCGTTGCGCCCGCCTGTCCCTGCGAGGTCATCGCGAAGATGCCCAGGACGATGAACCCGAAGTGCGAGATCGAGGTATAGGCGATCAGTCGCTTCATGTCGGTCTGCCCGATCGCGAGCAGCGCGCCGTAGAGGATGCCGATCACCGACAGCGTGATCACCGCCGGCGTCGCCCACTGAGAAGCGTCCGGGAAGAGCGGCAGGCAGAACCGGATCATGCCGAACGTGCCGACCTTGTCCAGCACTCCGACGAGCAGCACGGCTCCGCCGGGCGGGGACTCGGCGGCGGCGTCGGGCAGCCAGGTGTGCAGCGGCCACAGCGGCGCCTTGATGGCGAAGGCGATGAAGAAGCCCAGGAACAGCAGCCGCTCCGTTCCGGTGCCCATCTCTGTGCCCAGCAGGTTCTCGAAAAGGAACGCCTTCGGCCCGCCGTCGGAGGTGACGTACAGGCCGATCACCGCGGCGAGCATGAGCAGGCCGCCTACCAGGCTGTACAGGAGGAACTTCACCGCGGCGTAGGAGCGCTGTGCGCCACCGTAGGAGCCGATGATGAAGTACATCGGGACGAGCATCGCCTCGAAGAGGACGTAGAACAGGAACACGTCGGTGGCGGCGAAGACACCGATCATGAACATCTCGAGCAGCAGCAGCAGGGCGAAGTAGCCCTTGGCGCTGCGCCGGTCGCTGTCCACGTCGTGCCAGGAGGCGAGGATGCAGACCGGCGTGAGCACGGTCGCCATGGCGATCAGCACCAGGGCGATGCCGTCGACGCCCAAGGCGTAGCTCACACCGAACTGCGGGATCCACTCGTAGGTCTCGGCGAACTGGAACTGCTCACCGCCGTCGGAGTCGAACTGCAGCGCCAGCGCGATGGTGCCCGCCAGCACGACCAGCGAGAACCCGAGAGCGACCTGCTTGGCGAGCAGCTCCCGGGCACTCGGGAGGGCTGCGACCACCAGAGCACCGACGAGCGGCACCAGCCCGAGCGTCGTCAACCAGGGGAAGTCGGTCACGTCACAGCCTCACCAGCAGCATGGCGCCGACCACGACGGCGGCTCCGGCGAACATCGAGAGCGCGTACGAGCGGACGAACCCGGTCTGCAGGCGCCGGAGGCGTGCGGAGGTCCCGCCCAGGAGCGCGGCCAGGCCGTTCACCGTGCCGTCGACCCCGCGGTTGTCGAAGAAGACCAGGGAACGGGTGAGCCAGGCACCGGGGTGCATGAGCAGGGACTCGTTCACCGTGTCCTGGTAGAGGTCGCGGCGAGCCGCCCTCGTCAGCCAGGAGCCGCGCGGCGCGGTGGTCGCGACCGGCCGCCGTTCGTAGGTGAGCCAGGCCAGCGCCGCGCCGGCCAGCACGAGCACGACCGTCAGAGTGGTGAGCAGCGTCACGGCGATGACCGGCTCCTCCTCCCCGTGTGCGCCCACGACCGGCTCCAACCAGTGCGCGATGGCACCGGTCGGACCCAGTGCCAGGCCGAGCAGCGCCGACCCCACCGCGAGCACCATCAGCGGCACCGTCATCACCAGCGGCGACTCGTGAGGGTGGACGTCGTCGGTCCACCGCCGCTTGCCGTGGAAGGTCATGACGAACAGGCGCGTCATGTAGAAGGCGGTGATGCCGGCACCGACAAGCGCGGCTGTGCCGAACACCCACGGCCGCCAGCCGTCGCCGACGTACGCCGCTTCGATGATCTTGTCTTTGCTCCAGAAGCCGGACAGGCCGGGAAAGCCGATGATCGCCAGCCACCCGAACGCGAACGTCACCCACGTCACCTTCATGACCGACGAGAGGCCGCCGAAGCGGCGCATGTTCACCTGGTCGCCCATGCCGTGCATGACCGAGCCGGCACCGAGGAACAGGCCAGCCTTGAAGAAGCCGTGCGTCAGAAGGTGGAAGATCGCGAAGGCATAGCCCACCGGACCGAGACCGGCGGCCAGCATCATGTAGCCGATCTGGCTCATGGTCGAGGCCGCGAGCGCCTTCTTGATGTCGTCCTTCGCGCAACCGATGGCGGCCCCGAAGAGAAGCGTGACGGCACCGACGATGACGACGACGAGCTGGGCGTCGGGGGCGCCCTCGAACACCGGGGCCGACCGCACCACGAGGTAGACGCCGGCAGTCACCATGGTTGCGGCATGGATGAGCGCCGACACCGGCGTCGGGCCAGCCATGGCGTCTCCCAGCCAGGACTGCAGAGGGAACTGGGCCGACTTGCCGCAGGCAGCTAGCAGCAGCATCAGGCCGAGCACGGTGAGCACGCCCTCGCTGGCTCCCTCGGCGCCCGCGAACACCTCGGAGAAGCTCACGCCACCGAACTGGGCAAACATGATCAGGACGGCGACGGACAGCCCGAAGTCACCGACCCGGTTGGCGACGAACGCCTTCTTCGCGGCAGCTGCGTAGGTCGGGTTGTAGCTCCAGAAACCGATCAGCAGGTACGACGCGAGGCCCACTCCCTCCCAGCCGACGTAGAGCACCAGGAAGGAGTCGGCGAGGACCAGCAGCAGCATCGCCGCCACGAAGAGGTTGAGGTAGCCGAAGAAACGTCGCCGGTCCGGGTCGTGAGCCATGTACCCGATGGAGTAGACGTGGATGAGCGTCCCCACGAACGTGACGAGCAGCACGAAACACATCGAGAGGGGGTCGAGCAGGAGCCCGACCTCGACCTCGAGCGCCCCGACGGGGATCCAGCTGAACAGGTGGCTGCCTACTGAGCGCTCCTCGGCGTCCCGCTCGAGCAGCGCGGCGAACTGCGCCAGCGCGATGAGGCAGGCGAGGGCCGGCATCGCGGTGCCGAACAGGTGGCCCCATCGGTCGGTGCGCCGGCCACCGAGCAGCAGCACGGCCGCCCCCAGCAGCGGGAGTGCGATGAGCAGCCAGCCCAGCGCTAGGACGCCGGTGGCCTCGGCTGTGGCCGGCTCCGCCGCCGCGAGGTAGGTCGACATCGTTGAGCAGACCCCTAGTACTTCAGCAGGTTGGCACCGTCGACCGAGGCCGAGCGGCGGGTGCGGACGATCGTGACGATGATGGCCAGGCCCACGACGACCTCCGCCGCGGCCACGACCATGACGAAGAACGCGATGACCTGGCCGTCGAGGTTGCCCTCCATGCGGGAGAAGGTGACGAAGGCGAGGTTGCAGGCGTTGAGCATGAGCTCAACGCACATGAACACCACGATGGCGTTGCGGCGCAGCAGCACACCGGCTGCCCCGATCGAGAACAGCACCGCGGACAGGTAGACGTAGTTCATCGGGTTCATGACCCGTCGTCCTCCCGCCGTGGCGCAGCCCGCTCAATAGCGGTCGTGCTGGCCTGTTCGGGGATCGACCGGACGTCCCCGCGTGCCGCGAGCACCCGGGAGACCGACGCGTCGGCGGGCGTGCCGTCGGGCAGCAGGGCGGGTGTGTCCACGGCGTTGTGCCTGGCGTAGACACCGGGCGAGGGCAGTGGCGCGGGGTACTGCCCTCCACGGAACCGCTGGACAGAGAGGTCCCGTTGGGTAATTTTCGGCAGGTGCCGCTCACGGTGGGCGAGGACCATCGCACCGATCGCAGCGGTGATCAGCAGTGCGCTGGTCACCTCGAAGGCGAAGACGTAACGGGCGAAGATGAGGTTCGCCAGGCCTTCCACGTTCCCCTCGGAGTTGGCCTGGTCGAGGCCCTCGTTGGTCACGACGGCGTCGCCGAGGGCGAAGACCAGCAGCGCCCCGAAGCCCACCGCCCCGAGCACAGCGGCCACCCGTTGGCCGCGCAGCGTCTCCACCAGTGAGTCGGCCGAGTCGACACCGACGAGCATGAGCACGAAGAGGAACAGCATCATCACTGCGCCGGTGTAAACCACCACCTGCACCACGCCCAGGAACGGCGCGTCCTGGGCCAGGTAGAGCACCGCCAGCGAGAGCATCGTCAGGGCGAGCAGCAACGCGCTGTGCACAGCCTTCTTGCTGGCCAGCATGCCGAGCGCGGCGAGCACCGCCAGCGGGCCGAGCACCCAGAAGGTGACCGCCTCACCCGTGCCCGTGTCCGTCGCTGCGGCGAGCACGGTGGCCGTCGAGCTCATCGGCCGGCCTCATCGGCTGCGGCGTCACGGGCCGCGACGTACTCCTCCTGTGCGGGGGTTGCCCGGCTCACGTGCCCCTTGTAGTAGTCCTCGTCACTGGTGCCCTCGACCATGGGGTGCGGAGCCGGCGCCATGCCCGGCAGGAGCGGGCCGAGCAGGTCCTGCTTCTCGTAGATGAGCTTCGCGCGGCTGTCCTCGGCCAGCTCGTACTCGTTGCTCATCGTGAGCGCCCGGGTGGGGCAGGCCTCGATGCACAGACCGCAGAAGATGCACCGCAGGTAGTTGATCTGGTAGACGCGGCCGTAGCGCTCGCCGGGGGAGTACCGCTCATCGACCGCGTTGTCCGCACCCTCGACGTAGATGGCGTCAGCGGGGCAGGCCCAGGCACACAGCTCGCAGCCGATGCATCTCTCGAGCCCGTCAGGGTGGCGGTTGAGGACGTGGCGCCCGTGGAACCGGGGAGCGGTCGGCTTTTTCTCCTCGGGGTACTGCTCGGTCACCACCTTCTTGAACATCGTCGAGAAGGTGACGCCGAACCCCTTCAGCTGCGTCGGCAGGGCGATCACGGATGGTCCTCCGTCTGCGTCGTCGATCCGGCGGTCGTACCGGCGACGGTGAGCTGGGGCCGCTGCTGCCCGGGCAGGGGTGGGACCGGGTGCCCCCCCGCCATCGGGTCCCACTCGGCGGTGACCTCCGGCGGCTCGGCATTCCGGGACCGCGCGGCGACGAAGTCCCACACGAAGGTCAGCCCGATCAGGACGGCGGCCGCGATGCCACCGTAGATGAGCACCTGCCGCGCGTCGAAGTCGTACTCGGTGTTCAGTGCCCGCACCGTGGCCACCATGAGCAGCCAGCCGATGGCGACCGGGATCAGGACCTTCCAGCCGAGCTTCATGAACTGGTCGTACCGCAGGCGAGGCAGCGTCCCGCGCAGCCAGATGAACACGAAGAGGAACAGCAGCACCTTGGCCGTGAACCACAGCACCGGCCACCAGTCCTGATTGGCACCCTCCCACAGGGACAGCGGCCAAGGTGCCCGCCAGCCACCGAGGAACAGCGTGGTGGCCAGCGCCGAGACGGTCACCATGTTGACGTACTCCGCGAGGAAGAACAGAGCGAACTTCAGCGAGCTGTACTCCGTGTGGAAGCCCCCGACCAGCTCGCCCTCGGCCTCGGCGAGGTCGAACGGGGCCCGGTTGGTCTCGCCCACCATCGAGATGACGTAGATAGCGAACGACGGGAACAGGAGCACCGCGTACCAGTAGTCGCCCTGTGCCGCCACAATCTCCGACGTGGACATCGACCCGGCGTAGAGGAACACCCCCACGAAGGACAGGCCCATCGCCACCTCGTAGGAGATCAGCTGCGCCGTCGACCGCAGGCTGCCAAGCAGCGGGTACGTAGAGCCGCTCGACCATCCGGCAAGCACGATGCCGTAGATGCCCACCGAGGCGACCGCGAGGATGTACAGCACGGCGACCGGCAGGTCGGTCAGCTGGAGGTGGGTGCGCTCGCCGAAGACGGAGACCTCGGGGCCGAACGGGATGACCGCGAAGGCCATGAAGGCGGGAGCGGTCGACAGGATCGGCGCCAGGACGAAGACCGCCTTGTGGGCGGCCTTGGGGATGATGTCCTCCTTGAGCGCCAGCTTGATGCCGTCGGCGAGGCTCTGCAGCAGGCCGAACGGCCCGACCCGGTTGGGGCCGATGCGGTGCTGCATCCGGGCGACGACGCGGCGCTCGGCGAGGATCGTGAACAGCGTCATCAGGACCAGGAAGACGAAGATGACCACGGCCTTGCCCAGGACGAGCCACCAGGGGTCTGCGCCGAAGCCGCGGACCTCGGGCGAGGCGAGCAGGACCGCGTTCATCGCGCCCCTCCCTCGGCCCGGACCTGAACGACCGTGCCGGCTGCTCCCAGGTCACGGCGGACGCGGGAGGCTCCCGAGTTGGTGGGCAGCCAGACGACCCCGTCGACCATGTCGGTGACGACCAGAGGCACAGTGACCTCGCCGCGGGCGCTGGATACGGTCACCGGCTGACCGTCCTGCAGGCCCAGCCGTTGCGCAGTAGGCGCCGAGATCCGGGCCACCGGGATCCGCGCGGTGCCGGCGAGGTGGGGCTCGTCGTCCTGCAGCCGGCCGTCGTCCAGCAGCTGGTGCCAGGTCGAGAGGACCGCATGACCGTCCGGCGGTGCCGCGTGGCCAGGGGCGTCGACAGGGGCGAACGACGCGCGGCTCCCGTCCCAGGCACCGAGCTCGGAGAGCTCCGCTCGGGCGGTGTTGACGTCGGCCAGGTCGAGCTCAACCCCCATCGCCGCAGCCAGCACGTGGAGCACGCGGACGTCTGGCATCGCGTTGGTGCCGCGCAGCGCCTCGGCAAACGGGCGGGAGCGGCCTTCCCAGTCCAGAAACGTCCCGGACTTCTCGACCACCGGGGCGACCGGGAGGACCACGTCGGCCCGCTCGGTCACGGCCGACTGCCGCAGCTCGAGGCTGACGACGAACGGTGCGGCGGCGAGTGCCGCACGCGCCGCGAGGGGGTCGGGCAGGTCGTCAGGGTCGACACCTCCGACGACCAGAGCCCTGAGCTCGCCGGTGTGCACCGCCGCGAGCATGGCGGCAGTGTCCCGCCCGGGGCGGTCGGGCAGCCCGTTGACGCCCCACGCGGTGCCGACGTCGATCCGGGCGGCGGCATCGGTGACCGGCCGCCCCCCAGCGAGCAGCGACGGCAAGGCACCGGCCTCGAGTGCGCCACGCTCCCCCGCCCGACGCGGCACCCAAGCCAGCCGGGCCCCCGTGCCCTCGACCAGCCGGACGACTGCGGAGAGCGCCCCGGGCAGGGCGGCCAGCCCCTCACCGACAAGGACGATCGCGCCGCCGGCGTGCAGTGCCTCTGCCGTAGACCGGAGCCGGTCGTCAGGGTCGTCAGGGTCGTCAGCGGCGTCGCGGCGGCCGAGCTGGTCCAGGACATCGGCCTCGCCGCCCGGCGCCGCGTGCAGAACCGTCGCCGACAGCTTCTGCAGGCCCCGCGAGGTCAACGGGGCCACCGCGTGCACGGCCAGCTTCCCGCGACGCACGGCCTTGCGCAGCCGGAGGAAGACGATCGGTGACTCCTCTTCGGGCTCGAGCCCGACCAGGAGCACGGTCGACGCCCGCTCGAGGTCGTCATAGGTGACATCGGCCCGGCGGCCCGCCACCTGCGCCGCCAGGAAGGACTCCTCCTCGGCGGAGTGCGGCCTGGCGCGGAAGTCGACGTCGTTGGTGCGCAGCGCGACACGGGCGAACTTCGCGTAGGCGTACGCGTCCTCCAGCGTCGCCCGCCCTCCCACCAACACGCCAGTGGCGCCGCGAGCGGCCACCAGACCGTTGGCGGCCACGTCGAGCGCGTCGGCCCACGACGTCGGGACCAGCTCCCCGGACTCGTCGCGCACGAGCGGCGCGGTCAGCCGGTCCTGCGCAGTGGCGTACTGGAACGCCCACCGCCCCTTGTCGCAGTTCCACTCCTCGTTCACCGCCGGGTCGTCACCGGCCAGCCGCCGCAGGACCTTGCCCCGTCGGTGGTCGGTGCGGATCGCGCAGCCGGACGCGCAGTGCTCGCAGACGCCGGGCGAGGACACCAGGTCGAAGGGCCGCGCCCGGAAGCGGTAGGCCGCACCGGTCAGCGCACCCACCGGGCAGATCTGCACGGTGTTGCCCGAGAAGTAGGACTGGAAGGGCTCCTCCTCGTAGATGCCGACCTGCTGCAGTGCGCCACGCTCGAGCATCTCGATGAACGGGTCGCCCGCGATCTGCGCCGAGAAGCGCGTGCAGCGAGCGCACAGGACGCAGCGCTCCCGGTCCAGCAGAACCTGCGAGGAGATGTGGATCGGCTTGGGGAACGTCCGCTTCACGTCGGTGAACCGGGTCTCAGTGCGACCGTTGCTCATGGCCTGGTTCTGCAGCGGGCACTCCCCGCCCTTGTCGCACACGGGGCAGTCGAGCGGGTGGTTGATCAGCAGCAGCTCCATCACACCCTGCTGCGCCTTGTCGGCGACCGGCGAGGTCAGCTGGGTCTTGACCACCATGCCGTCGGAGACGGTGGTGGTGCACGAGGCCAGCGGCTTGCCCTGGCCCTCCACCTCGACCAGGCACTGTCGGCAGGCACCGACCGGGTCGAGCAGAGGGTGGTCGCAGAACCGGGGCACCTGGATGCCGACGAGCTCGGCGGCCCGGATCACCAAGGTGCCCTTGGGCACCTGCACCGCGAAACCGTCGACCGTGACGTTGACCAGAGTCTCGTGCGGCTGCACCTCAGCACCGCTGGTGCCGCTCCTGGTGACCGTCATCGGGCTCGGACTCCTGCGGTGGCGGTGTCGGCGAACACCGTGCTGGCTGCGGGGTCGAACGGGCAGCCACCCCGCTCGAGGTGCGCGACGTACTCGTCCCGGAAGAACTCCAGCGAGGAGGTGATGGGGCTCGTGGCGCCGTCCCCGAGCGCGCAGAAGGAGCGGCCGAGGATGTTGTCGCTGATGTCCAGCAGCTTCTCCAGGTCCTCGGGGGTGCCCAGACCCGTCTCCAGTCGTCGGAGAATCTGCACGAGCCAGAACGTCCCCTCGCGGCAGGGCGTGCACTTGCCGCACGACTCGTGGGCGTAGAACTCCGTCCAGCGCAGGACACAGCGCACGACACAGGTCGTCTCGTCGAAGACCTGCAGGGCCTTGGTGCCGAGCATCGACCCAGCCGACGCGATGCCCTCGTAGGACAGGGGTACGTCGAGGTGCTCGGCGGTGAGCAGCGGCGTGGACGACCCTCCGGGGGTCCAGAACTTCAGCTCGTGCCCCTCACGCATCCCACCGGTCAGGTCCAGCAGCTCACGCAGGGTGACGCCCATCGGTGCTTCGTACTGGCCCGGGCGCGTGACGTGACCCGAGAGCGAGTAGAGCGTCATGCCCTTGGACCGCATCTTGGGGTCGTCGTTGGACGTGCCCATCGCGGTGAACCACTGCGCACCGTTGCGCAGGATGGACGGAACACTGGCGATCGACTCGACGTTGTTGATCACGGTGGGCGAGGCGTACAGCCCGGCCACGGCGGGGAACGGCGGACGCAGCCGGGGTTGACCGCGGCGGCCCTCGAGCGAGTCGAGCAACGCGGTCTCCTCGCCGCAGATGTAGGCGCCCGCGCCCGCGTGCACCGTGACCTGCAGGTCGAACCCGGTCCCGTGGATGTCGGTGCCGAGGTGGCCGGCGAGGAAGGCCTCTTGCACGGCGCGCTGCAGGCGGCGTACGACGTGCAGCACCTCGCCGCGCACGTAGATGAACGCGTGGTTGGCGCGGATGGCGTAGCAGGTGAGGATCACCCCCTCGACGAGCGTGTGCGGCGTCGCCATCATCAGCGGGATGTCCTTGCAGGTGCCCGGCTCCGACTCGTCGGCGTTGACCACGAGGTACTTCGGGTTCGGGTTGTCCTGCGGGATGAAGCTCCACTTCATGCCGGTGGGGAAGCCCGCGCCGCCACGACCGCGCAGGCCGGAGTCCTTGAC
>JACCUZ010000193.1 GCA_013698395.1 Sporichthyaceae bacterium | reverse complement strand
GCGCAGCGCCCTGCAGGACGGACGCCACGGCTTCCGGCTGGCGACCGGGACCGCGGTCGCGGCGCGTGACGTGATCCGGGTGGAGCGGGGAGCGGTGACCGAGCGAACCGTCAGGACTGCCGCTGCCGCCGGCGCCCGGCTTGTCCTGGGCCGCGGGGCGGTCCTCACCCCGCTGGCGAGGGACCGGGCCCGGTCGATGGGAGTGCCGGTGGAAAGGGAGCCCGTGGAAACAGGGATCGGAGAGAGGACGCGCTGATGCTCAAGGCGACGGTGGTCGGCAACGTGTGGGCGACCAAGAGGGTCGAGGGGCTGCCGAACGGCGCGTTCCTCGAGGTGGAGGTCGAAGGTGGCGGGCCACGGCTCGTGGCGTTCGACGTGCTCGGCAGCGGCATCGGCGAGCGCGTGCTCGTCGCCACCGGGTCGGTGGCCGCCGCGTACTTCCCCGACCCGCATCCGCCCGTGGATGCGTTGGTCATCGGTTCCGTGGACGAGGTCTAGACAAGGAGCGAATCCAGATGGCGAACAACAACGCGATCGGCATGATCGAGACGAAGGGCTACGTCGCGGCGCTCGCCGCCGCCGACGCGATGGTCAAGGCGGCGAACGTCACGATCGTCGGACGCACCGAGGTCGGCGACGGTCTCGTGGCGGTGACGATCGTCGGCGACGTCGGCGCGGTGAAGGCGGCGACCGAAGCCGGTGCCGAGACAGCCGGGCAGGTCGGCGAGCTCGTGTCGGTCCACGTGATCCCGCGTCCGCACGGCGAGCTCGGGCGGCACTTCGACACGACCGGGTCGGAGGGGTGACGACAGCCCCAGCGAAGCCGGAGGTCCGGGTCTACCTGCTGCTCGAGGACCTCCAGCGACAGTTCGCGGCGTACATGGGCACGCCGACCCGGGCCCGCGGCTACCCGCCGTTCGAGGGTCAGCACGCGCTCATCGTCGAGGTGGCGCCCGGCTTGGCGATCGAGCGGGTGATGGACCTCGCCCTGCGGGCGGTGCCGACCGTGGAGCCGGGCATCCTCTTCGTCGAGCGTCAGTTCGGCGTGCTCGAGGTGCACAGCGCTGACCTCGAGGACGTACGCCGGGCCGGCGCGGCGATCCTCGACGGGCTCGGGGCGTCCGCCGACGACCAGTTGCGCCCGCACGTCCTCTACAGCGACGTGATCGAGGACATCACCGACCAGCACGCCGTGATCGTCAACCGCAACCGGCAGGCGTCGATGGTGATGCCCGGCCAGACTCTGCTTGTGTTCGAGATGACACCGGCGCTGTTCGCGACCGTCGCCGCCAACGCGGCCGAGAAGGTGGCCCCCGACGTCACCCTGGTCGACGTCTCGATGATCGGTGCCGCCGGTCGGCTCTACATGGCAGGGTCGACCGAGGACGTGCTGAGGGCGCGGGACGAGATCGCCAGGGTTCTCGGCGAGGTGCAGGGACGGGAGCAGGTGGGGGCGAACCGATGACCGGGCACGACCTGTCGGTCGAGGACGTGGCGGCCCGGCTGGAGCCGGTCGTTCGCCGGGCGCTTCCGGAGTACGGGCTGGCTCCCGATGCCGTCCTGAGCCTGCTCAACGTGAGCGAGAACGCGACGTACGCCGTGGACGACCCGGCGTCCGGGGCACGCACCGTCCTCCGGGTGCACCGGCACGGCTACCACGACGGACCGGAGATCGAGTCCGAGCTTGCCTGGCTCGAGGCACTGCGCACCGACGCCGGCGTCCGCACGCCCCGGGTCCTGCCCACCCGAGACGGTCGCCGCCTGCTCGCCCTGCCCGAGGACGGGTGGCCCGACCCTCGCCACGTCGTGCACTTCGAGTGGCTCCCCGGTGTGGAGCCCAGCCCCGACGACGAGCGCCTGCCGGCTTCCTTCGAGCTGCTCGGAGCCATCACGGCCCGCATGCACGACCACGCCCAGCGGTGGCGCCGGCCCCCCGGCTTTGCGCGCTTCTCGTGGGACTACGAGGGAGCCTTCGGCTCGGTCGCGCAGTGGGGGCGGTGGCAGGACGGAGTCGCCGTGGGGGACGCCGAGCGCGAGGTGCTCGGCCGGCTCGACGCGACCCTGCGGACGCGGCTGGCTCGCTTCGGGTCGGGCGCGGACCGCTACGGGCTGATCCACGCCGACCTGCGCCTGGCCAACCTGCTCGCCGACGGCGCCACCGGAGACGTCGCGGTCATCGACTTCGACGACTGCGGGTGGAGCTGGTTCCTCTACGACTTCGGTTCCGCGGTCAGCTTCTTCGAGCACGACCCGCGGGTCCCAGAGCTGACCGACGCCTGGGTACGTGGCTACCGGACCGTGCGGACGCTCCCGGCGGAGGACGAGGCCGAGATCCCGACCTTCGTGATGATGCGCAGGCTGCTGCTCGTCGCATGGATCGGGTCGCACTCAGGCACCGACCTTGCGCGTTCGATGGGGGCGGAGTACACCGCGGGCAGCGTCGACCTGGCCGAGGACTACCTGGCGCGCTTCGGCTGAGGCGCACACGAGACGAGGAGGAACGGGTGTTCACACCGCTGAACGGTCGGTCGGTCGTTGTCACCGGCGGCAGCAAGGGGATCGGCAAGGGCATCGCCCGGGTGTTCGCCCGGGCCGGCGCTGACGTGCTGATCGCAGCCCGCGACGAGGCGACCCTTGCGACGGCCGCCGCGGATCTCGGCACCGAGGGGGCCGGCCGCGTCGAGACGGTCGCCGCCGACGTCTCCAAGGTGGCGGACTGCCGGCGCATCGCCGCGACGGCGGTGGACCGCTTCGGCGGCATCGACGTGCTCTGCGCCAACGCCGGAGTCTTTCCCGACAAGGCGTTCACCGAGCTGACCGAGGCTGACGTCGACGAGGTGTTCGACTGCAACGTCAAGGGCACGATGTTCTCGGTCCAGGCCTGCCTGGCGGCGCTGGAGGCGAGTGGCCGGGGACGGGTGATCATCACCTCCTCCATCACCGGCCCGATCACCGGCTTCCCCGGGTGGGCGCACTACGGCGCCAGCAAGGCCGCGCAGCTGGGGTTCCTGCGCACCGCCGCCATCGAGCTGGCCCCCAAGCGGGTCACCGTCAACGCCGTCCTGCCGGGCAACATCGCGACCGAGGGGCTGGCTGACATGGGCCCCGAGTACCGCGCCGGGATGGAGGCGGCGATCCCGCAGCACCGCCTCGGTGAGGTCGAGGACATCGGGTACGCGGCGCTGTACCTGGCCACGGACGAGGCGGCGTACGTCACCGGCCAGACGATCGTGGTCGACGGCGGCCAGGTGCTGCCCGAGTCGCCGGCCGCACTGGAGGGGATCTGACCCCGGTGACCGAGATGCTGGTCGGCCCGGCCGCGGAGGAGGTCCGGAGCCGGCTGTTCGACCAGATCAGCCGGGGGCAGCTGCGCCCCGGCGAGCGGCTGGGAGCCGAGCGTGACCTCGCCCGGTCGCTCGGCGTGAGCCGGTCCACCCTGCGCCAGGCACTCGCTGCCCTCGAGGAGGCGGGGGTCGTCCGGCGCGTCCCCGGCCGTGGCGGAGGCACCTTCGTGCGCCAGCAGAAGGTGGAGCGCGACCTGTCGCAGGTCGTGGGAGTCCCGGCGCTGCTGCGCCAGCAGGGCATGACTGCAGGGTCGCGGATCGTGAGCACCGGCATGGTGGCAGCCGACGAGCAGACCGGAGCGGCCCTCGAGCTGCCGGTGGGGAGCTACGTCATCGACATGGTGCGGATCCGGCTCGCCGACGGCACGCCGATCTCGCTGGAGCACGTACGGCTGCCGGCACAGATGTTTCCCGGTCTGCTCGACCTGCCGCTCGGTGGCTCGCTCTACGAGCTGCTGGAGGAGCAGTACGGTGTCCAGCCGGGCGAGGCCGTGGAGCACATCGAGGTCGTGGCCGCAGGCGAGGACGAGGCGTCCATCCTGGGGCTGGAGGCCGGCGCCGCCCTGCTCGCCATCACCAGGACCACCAAGGACGCCGACGGCAGGGTCTTCGAGTTCTCCCATGACCTCTTTCGAGCCGACCGTACGACGATCACGGTCCGGACTCCGAGCCACCGGTCTCAGCCGGCGGTGGTGTCCAGCGCGGTCCCGCACAGCAAGCCGTAGGCCACGGCGTAGCGATGCCCGAGCATGCCGCCGACGTCGCCGCGTCCGACGGCCGTCCCGCGGGGCAGCGCCCCCGAGACGGCGGCGAGCACCTCGTCATCGCCTGCCGGGCCTCCGACGACGACGACCGTGCGGGGTTCCAGCTTCAGGGTGCGGATGGCCCGCGCGACGTTGCCGCCGACGAGGTCGACCTTGAGCCGGAGCCGCAGGGCGCGCCACTCACCGGGGGCCAAGGACCGGTGGAACGGCAGCAGCCCGGCCGGTCCGTCGACGACGAGGCTCCCGACCGCCTCACGTGCCGCAGGGTGGTCCAGGAAGGTCCGCGACCCGTCTTCGGCGAGGAGCACCTGCGGGGCTTCGACGCGGTATGCCGGTCCTCGCTTGACGTGCTCCGCAGCGGCCACCGAGATCCCGGTGAGCGCCGCCACGGACACCGTGAGCAGCTCACCGCCACCGGCGGCGACGACCGGTTCGCCGGTCGATACCGTGTCGACCGTTCCGCCGCCCAGGTCGACCACGACGGTTTCCTCGGTCGTCCCCGGTGTGGTGAGGGCACCGCTGCGCGCGGCGCACGCCTCCGAGGCGACGGTGTGGACAGGCACACCCAGCCGGTCGCGCAGAGCCTCGGCCGGGTCGGCGTAGGGCGAGTCCGCGCGCAGTGACGCCAGGCTGACCGGCCGACCGGACACACCGGCGCGGCGGGCCTGCACCTGCTCGGCGACCGCGGCGAGGTCGAGCGCCCAGAGGTCGTCCACGCTGTACGCGGTGCCGCCCGGGGGGAGGGCG
>JACCUZ010000192.1 GCA_013698395.1 Sporichthyaceae bacterium | reverse complement strand
GGAGGCGGGAAAAAGTCCCTACGCCGAACACGGTGCAAGTCGTTGCGCAGGCGCCGTACAACACGAAGCCGTTCTGTGGCCGAGAGCGCAGCGGCGGGAACGGCCTCGGCCGACAACGCCCGGTATTCGGTTGCCCGAGCCATCGCCATGGTCTTGGCTAATTCACGTTCCTGACCAAACGAGGCAGGGTGGGCCACCCACAGGGCCGCAGTTCCGTCGGCCTCACGAACCTGCTCCGCCACCCATTCCAACTGCTCACGCGTCCGCGCATCCGCGGGCAAGCCAACCAACCCGTCCGACAGTTGCGCCACTCCGAGCTGCCGCAGTTTGCGCCACACGGCGCTACGAGGCGTCGACGGCTCCCGAGGCAAGCGATAGTTCAGCAGGACCCACTCGCCGGTCCCCAGGACTTGTGCAACCACGGTCGCAAGGCAACCAGGGTTGCACTTCAGTTGTCAATCTGGGGTGAGTTAGTTGGAGACTGAGGTGCCAGCGGAGCAGACGGGTTCAGCGACGAGGTGGGCATACCCCTGGTCGCCGGGCTTCGCCCATGGCGACGTACGGACACCTGATGCCCGACTCGGAGGACCGGACCCGTCGCGCGATCGTCGGTACCTGGGCGCCGTGTGCGCCACCTGTGCCCCACGAGGACGACGCAGCACGGTGACCTGTGGTGATAGGGGCGTTTCAGACGTTGAAGCGGAAAGTCGGCCGGCGAGGTGTCGAGATCGCGAGAACGGCGTCGACCTAGGGGTGAGTGCGGCCGCGAGGGCTCACCACAGGAGAGGATGGGGACATGCGATTCATGCTTCTGCAGGCCTACGGCGGCGTCGAGCTCGAAGGTTGTGTGCCCATGACCGAGTGGGCACCGGAGGACGTCAACGCACACATCGAGTTCCAGCACACGCTCAACGCCGAGTTGCTCGACCGCGGCGAGCTCGTCGACGCTCAGGGGTTGGCCGGTCCCGACCAGGCCAAGTTCGTCGTCTCCGACGGGACGAACCCGCCGAAGATCGTCGACGGGCCCTACCCGGAGTCCAAGGAGCTGCTCGCCGGCTACCGGATGATCGACGTCGACAGCCTCGAGCGGGCGCTGGAGATCGCCGCGCAGTCGAGCGCAGCCCCTGGTCCGGGCGGTGTCCCGATCCGGCAGCAGATCGAGGTGCGCCAGGTCCTGGGCGCCCCCGACCCGGAGGTGTGAGCGGCCCCGACGTCGAGGGTCTGCTGCGCGAGCTCGCGCCGCGGGCCCTCGGCGTGGTCGTCCGCCGGTACGGCGACTTCGCCGACGCCGAGGACGCGGTGCAACAGGCGCTGGTGGCAGGCGCCCAGCAGTGGCCCGCCGACCTCCCGACCAACCCGCTCGGGTGGCTCGTCACAGTCGCCTCACGGAGGCTCGTCGACGAGATCCGCAGCAACGAGGCACGGCGCCGGCGGGAGGACACCGTAACCCTGCTGGATGTGCCGCCGGAGCCGTCGGCCAGGGACGACTCGCTCGTGCTGCTCTTCCTCTGCTGCCACGACGCGCTGTCGCCGACTCTGGCGATCCCGCTCACGCTGCGGGCGGTCGCGGGCCTGACCACCCGTGAGATAGCCGCCGCCTACCTGGTGCCCGAGGCCACGATGGCGCAACGGATCAGCCGGGCCAAGGCGAAGCTGCGAGGGGAGCGGTTCGCGCTGCCCGAGGACCTCACGACTCGGCTGCGCTCGGTGCTCGAGGTGCTCTACCTGCTCTTCAACGAGGGCTACGTCAGCAGCAGCGGCCCAGACCTCGCACGGACCGACCTGTCGGGCGAGGCGATCCGGCTCACGCGGATGCTGCACGAGCAGGTGCCGGACAACGCCGAGGCAGCAGGTCTGCTCGCTCTCATGCTGCTCACCGACGCCCGCCGCCCTGCCCGCACCGCGTCCACCGGCCGGCTCGTCCCGCTGACCGAGCAGGATCGGAAGCTCTGGGACCGCTCGCGGATCACCGAGGGGATGGTTCTGCTGACAGCGGCACTCCAGCGCCGGGCGGTCGGGGAGTACCAGCTGCTCGCCTGTATCGCCGGCCTGCACGACCAGGCACCGTCGTACGCCCAGACGCAGTGGGCCGAGATCGCCTCGCTCTACGGCCTGCTCGAGCAGATGACCGGCAACCCCGTCGTGACCCTCAACCGAGCTGTGGCACTCGCCATGGTGGAGGGTCCGCAGGCAGGGCTGAAGCTGCTCGACGGGCTCCACCTCGGCACCCACCGCCTGTACGCGGTCCGCGCGCACCTGCTGCAGGAGGCTGGCGAGTTTGCGGCGGCGGCCGGGGCCTTCCGTGTTGCCGCTGCACTCACCACGAACGTGCGGGAGCGCGACTACCTCACCATGCGCGCCGCAGCCTCCCGGCGAACCTCCTGAGCTTTCCACACCGAGGGACCGGTCGATGTCACTCGAGGGGGCCATTCACCGCTCTGCGTCGCCGACGTCAGTCGGCGGGCATCCGCGGGCGGCTCGTCGACCTGATCGTCGGGCGGGTCCTCGAGCAGGTGAGTGAGGTCGCCGCAGTTCGCGGTCATGAAGCCGATTGTGGGCAAGCCAGCCGACAGCCAGCGGCACGTCCCGGTTGCCGAGTTACACCAGCGCGAACCGATCCGAGCGTCGAGCGCGTCCCACGTCAGGCCGATGGAAGGGTCGGCAATCGACTCCGAGCCCGCGCTCAGCGCGGCTTGGTCGCCCCGCGACTCGTTCTCGACGCCAGGCTGCGCAGACCCACATGGGCGCGGTTGCGGCTCATGCCGACACAGCTGCGCGGAGCCGGCGCAGTTGCCCGCGCACCTCACGCCGCACCTCGTCGGGCGGCAGGAGTTCCGGCACGGTGGCGGCGTGCAGAGTGAGACCATCTAGCCACGCGTGCAGGGACGCCGCATGCGGCTCGAACCGGCGGGGCAGGGGCAGTGTCAGATCTGAGGGTGGGGACTGCCCGGCCAGCTCGGTGACCACAAGTCGACAGATTTGACGGGTGCCGTGCCATCCGGCGATCCGCAGCTCGTCGAAGGTCGAGTCGACGTGGGCGCGGATCAGCACGGCCAGCCAGACGCGTACCTCACCGGTCCGCTCGTCATCGAGCGGGAGCAGGTGCTCCACCACGGCTTGACATCGTGCGGGCCCGGGTCGGCGTTCGGTGAGCACCGTTCGGATCCGAGCGGTCACCCCCTCGACCATGGCAGTGGTGGCGAAGAGCAGCAGCTCGTCTTGACTGGCGAAGTAGTGTCTGACCGCGCCGAGCGACCAGCCGCCTTCCGCGGCGACGGTGCGGGCGCTGGCGGCCGCCAGCCCGTCACGGGCGATGACTCGCCACATGGCCTGCGCTATGTGGCTGCGGCGCTCCCCGTGGTCGACGACCTTCGGCATTCACGTATTTTGACACACTCGTATCGCGAAGCGGATACTCTTTTGCCAGTACAGTCGTGCTGCGAAGCGAGGGAGGGATCGTTGGGTACTACTGCCCTCCTGGCTCTTGTTGGGCTCGCCCTGGTCGACAGCACCAGCGTGGGCACGCTCGTGATCCCAGTGCTGATGCTGGCGCATCCGAAGGTGCGCGCGCGCCGCG
>JACCUZ010000071.1 GCA_013698395.1 Sporichthyaceae bacterium | reverse complement strand
GCAGTCGGGATCCCGGGCCGGCCGGTCGCGGCCGCCCTCAGCTCGCGGGGCGTCGCCGCGAACACGGCCCGGATCGTGTCGTTGAACTGGCGGATGCTGGCGAAACCGGCAGCGAACGCCACCTCGGAGAAAGCCATGGCAGAGGTCTCGATGAGGACCCGTGCGGTGTGTGCGCGCTGCGCCCGCGCCAGGGACTGGGCGCCGGCCCCGACCTCGGCGGTGAGCAGGCGGTGCAGCTGACGGTGGCTGTAGCCGAGGTGGTCGGCGACTCCTGAAACGCCGCCCCGGTCCACGGCGCCGTCCGCGATCAGGCGCATCGCCCGCGCCACCGTGTCCGAGCGCACGTTCCACTCCGGGGAACCCGGCGATGCGTCGGGGCGGCAACGCCGGCAGGCCCGGAATCCGGCCACCTGCGCCGCGGCAGCGGTCGGGTGGAACGTCACATTGCGCCGCCTTGGCGTCGTCGCCGGGCAGCTCGGTCGGCAGTAGATGCCGGTCGTCGTCACCGCCGTCACGAACCAGCCGTCGAAGCGCGGGTCACGGCTGGCGACGGCGCGGTAGCAGGTCTCGTGGTCGAGCACGCGCCCAGCCTGCCTGCCGCGGCCGACAGTTACTAGCGGTGATCGGACATCGCGGTCCGCCCGCCGTGTCGCCAGCGACCTTGCGTGCGACACGGTGGCGTGTCGCAGCGGGAAGGTCGCTCCCGGCCAGGGCGGCGCGCTGCGCGGCCGCCGGGGCGGCTGTCAGCCCTTCCCGAGGCTGTCGAGTGCGGCCATGTCGTCCTCGGTCAGCTGCAGGCCGGCCACGTCGGCGTTGGAGCGGATGCGGTCCTGCCGGACGGACTTGGGGATGACCACCACGCTGTGCTGCAGGTGCCAGCGGATGATCACCTGCGCCGGCGTACGGTCGTGGCGCGTGGCGATGTCGGTGATCACCGGGTGATCCAGCGTGCCGCCCCGCAGCGCGCTGTAACCCTCGAGGACGACCCCTCGGTCGCGGTGCCCGTCGAGCAGTGCCCGGTCGAAGAGCAGCGGGCTCCACTCGATCTGGTTCACAGCAGGTCGCACGCCGGTCGCCTCGACCAGCTCGTCGAGCTGGGTCAGCGAGAAGTTGCTGACCCCGATGTCCCGTGCCAGGCCGGCGTCCCGGGCTTCGACAAGCGCGCTCCACAGCGCGATGTCGGAGCCGCCGCCGGGCCAGTGGATCAGCCAGAGGTCGACGCGGTCGGTGCCGAGCGCGGCCAGGCTGGCCTGCAGCGTCTCCAACTCGCGACCGGCCTTGGTCGGCGGGCACTTCGTCGTGATGAACACGTCGTCGCGGGCGACACCGCTGGCCGACAGCGCCGCGCCGACCTCCTTCTCGTTGCCGTAGACCGTTGCGGTGTCCAGATGGCGATAGCCGACGTCGAGCGCCCAGCCCACGGCGTCCTGCGCCTCCGGGCCGGTGATCTGCCACGTCCCGAAGCCGAGCAGGGGTATCGCCGCACCTGAGTCGAGCGGGGCGCTTTCGTGCGGCACCTCCACCGTCATGGCGTCACCGCCACACCCGCGTCGCGCAGCTCGGCGACAGCCTGGTCGGCGTCGCCCTCCGCTAGTTCCACGAATCGGGTCAGCGCGAGCGGCACCTCGACCTCGTATCCGAGCCGGATGCCGTCGAGTGCCGTCTCCTTCACGCAGTAGTCGCCGGCGAGGCCCACCACGACGAGCCGCCGGACCGAGGGGTCCAGCAGGGACTGCAGCTGAGTCGGCGCCGGGACTCCGGAGACCGGGTCGCGCACCGAGAATCCGGAGTACCCGTCCTCTCCGGAGGTTCCTTTCCGGACCACCGGTCCGTGCACCAGCAGCTCCGGGTGCAGCTCGGCGCCCCAGCTGTCGGCCACGCAGTGCACCGGCCAGCTGCCCCCGTCCTTCTCGAAGTGGGGGGTGTCCTCCGGGTGCCAGTCCTGGGTGTAGACGACGGTCGCGCCGGCGTTCTGCGCCGCGGCCACCTCGACGCCGACCAGCGGCACCACCGCCTCACCACCCCGGACGTAGAGGCCGCCAACAGGGTCGGCGAAGTCGTTCTGCACGTCCACGACGATGAGCGCCGTGGTGTCGTCGTAGCTCGCGATCGACGGTTCGCTCATCGTGGCCCCTCGTAGGTGGTCGGGATCGCCGGCTCGCCCTTGGACAGGGCCAGGCCCTGCCACGGAAGCGTGGTCAGGACCTGTTGGAGGTGGTCGCGGGACTGCTCCAGCGACGGTACGTCGAGCAGCCGGCCGCTCTGGACGAAGGGTATCTGGAGTGCCCGATCGCCATCGCTGGCGGACGGGTCGCCCTGGGCGCGGATGGCCTCTTCGGTGGCCGTCCCGGTCGGACGATGCCGGCGTACGGCCGTCTTGCGACCGCCACGGCTTGCCTTGTCCTCCGAGCGTTTGGCGACGGCGCGACCGTCCACCTCCACCAGCTTGTAGACGAACCCTGCCGTGGGCGCACCCGAACCGGTGACGACCGAGGTGCCGACGCCGTAGGCGTCGACTGGTGCAGTCGCCAGCGCCGCCAAGCCGTACTCGTCGAGGTCGCCGGAGAGCACGATGCGCGTCCGGGTCGCCCCCAAGGAGTCGAGCTGCTCGCGCGCCTGCTGGGCCAGCACGGTCAGGTCGCCGGAGTCGATGCGGACCGCGCCGAGGTCCGTGCCGGCCACCTCGATGGCACTGTGGATGCCCGCGGCGATGTCGTAGGTGTCGACCAGCAGCGTGGTGCTGCTGCCCAGAGCGCCGACCTGGGCGCGGAACGCGTCGACCTCCCGGTCGTGCAGGAGGGTCCACGAGTGCGCAGCTGTGCCCGTCGTCGGTACGCCGTAGCGCTGCCCTGCTGCCAGGTTCGAAGTCGAGGCGAAACCGGCCAGGTAGGCGGCCCGCGCCGATGCGACGGCAGCCTCCTCGTGGGTCCGCCGAGAGCCCATCTCGATGCACGGTCGGGTGCCCGCTGCGTACGCCATGCGCGCTGCGGCGGAGGCAACTGCGCTGTCGTGGTTGAGCACCGAGAGGGTGAGGGTCTCCAGCAGGACCGCCTCGGCAAAGGTGCCTTCGACGGTCAGCACGGGGGAGCCCGGGAAGAACACCTCGCCTTCGGCGTAGCCGGTGACGTCCCCGCTGAACCGGTAGCTCCGCAACCACCTGCACGTGTCCTCGTCGACCACCCCGTCGGCGAGCAGCCGAGCGAGGGTGTCGTCGTCATAGCCGAAGGCCTCGATCGCCTCGAGCAACCGGCTGGTGCCGGCGACCACGCCGTACCGCCGGCCCTCCGGCAGCCGCCGCGTGAACACCTCGAACACGCATCGACGGTCCGCCGTGCCATCGCGCAGCGCGGCTCGCACCATCGTCAGCTCGTAGTGGTCGGTCAGCAGACCGGTCCGGGCCTGTCGCGTGTCCTGGCTGCGCACAGGGTCACCCTAGAGAGGGCCTCTAGATTGGGGAGCATGTCGGTCGCGCCGGTGGAGGTCGAGCAGGCGGACACCGAGGCGGTGGTAGTCCCCGACAAACCCTGGGTCACCATCGTGTGGAACGACCCGGTGAACCTGATGTCCTACGTCGCGTTCGTCTTCCAGAAGCACTTCGGCTACCCCAAGGAGAAGGCGGACAAGCTGATGATGGACGTCCACCAGAAGGGCAAGGCGGTGGTGTCCAACGGCAGCCGTGAGGAGATGGAGCGCGACGTCGAAGCGATGCACGGCTATGGCCTGTGGGCCACCCTGCAGCACGACACCTAGGAGCGAGTGGTGGTGGCGGGGTTCCGGCGGGCACGCAAGGGCGGGGTAGCGGTCACCTTCGGCGCCGACGACGAGCGGTGGCTGCGCCACGTGCTCGGGGAGATGCTCGAGCTGCTCGAGCCGCCGGACGGTGCCGACAGCGTCGGCGGGTCCGAGGACCCGTTAGCGGCAGCCGTCGGCATCGGGACGTCCACGACGGCGCCCGAGGACCCTGCTCTCGCGCGGCTGTTCCCGGACGGATACACGGAGGACCCCGAGGCCTCGGCGGACTTCCGCCGTTACACCGAGCCGGGGCTGCGGGCCGCTAAGCGGGCTGCCTTGCAGACGGCGTTGTCGACCTTGTCCTCGGACCCGGTCGTGCTCGACGATGAGGAGGCGGAGTCGTGGCTGCGGGCCCTCAACGACACCCGGCTGGTGCTCGGCGAGCGGCTCGGGGTCACCGAGGAGCTGGACGAGCTGCTGGACTCGCTGGCGGCCGGCGACCCGGAGGACCCGCGGCTGGCGATGTTCTGGGTCTATGACCGGCTGACCTATCTGGAGGAGTCACTGGTCCAGGCGCTGTCCGGCGGCTCGTAGGCTGGCTGCCGTGGGGGAGCTGCGGTGCTGACGATCGAGATGGCGACGTACGACGCGATCATCGCCCACGCTCGGCGTGACCACCCGGACGAGGCGTGCGGGGTGATTGCCGGCCCCGCCGGCTCGGACCGGCCGCAGCGCTTCATCCCGATGCTCAATGCGGCCCGGTCGCCCACCTTCTACGAGTTCGACTCAGCGGACCTGCTCGCGCTGTACCGAGCCATGGACGACCGCGACGAGGAGCCGGTCGTCGTCTACCACTCGCACACCGCGACGGAGGCCTACCCCTCGCGCACCGACGTCGCTCTGGCGATGGAGCCGAGCGCCCACTACGTCCTGGTCTCCACCCGGTCCCCGGGCGAGGTGGAGTTCCGGTCCTTCCGCATCGTGGACGGTGAGGTCACCGAGGAAGAGGTTGAGGTGGTCGAGTCGTTCCTTACAGCAGAGCCCGACCTGTCCCCTGACGAGGAGTTCCCCCCGCGATGAGCATCGAGGTCCGGATCCCGACAATCCTGCGCACCTACACCGCCGGCGAGAAGGCCGTCGAGGGGTCCGGTGCGACGCTGGCCGAGCTCATCGACGACCTGGAGTCACGACACGGTGGCCTGCGTGACCGGCTGGTCGACGACAGGGGGCTGCGGCGGTTCGTCAACGTCTACCTCAACGACGAGGACGTGCGTTTCCTTGGTGGTCTCGAGACACCGGTCACGGACGGGGACCACGTCACCGTCCTGCCCGCCGTCGCCGGCGGGGCCGGGCCGTCGCCGCACGTGGGCTGACCGACGTACGACATGCGCTTCGACTCCCTGCTCGCCTCCGTCGGCCGGACGCCGCTGGTCGGCCTGCCGCGCCTGTCGCCGGCTCCGGACGTCCGGCTGTGGGCGAAGCTCGAGGACCGCAACCCGACCGGCTCGGTCAAGGACCGGCCGGCGCTGTGGATGGTCGAGCAGGCCGAGAAGGCGGGCCGACTCCGGCCGGGTTGCACGATCCTCGAGCCCACGTCGGGGAACACCGGCATCTCGCTGGCGATGGTCGCTCGGCTCAAGGGCTACCGGCTCGTCTGCGTGATGCCGGCCAACACCTCCGTCGAGCGTCGACAGCTGCTCGAGATGTGGGGCGCGGAGATCGTGACCTCGCCCGCCGAGGGCGGCTCCAACGAGGCGGTACGCGTGGCGAAGGGGATCGCGGAGGACCACCCCGACTGGGAGATGCTCTACCAGTACGGCAACCCGGCCAACGCCGCAGCGCACTACGAGACGACCGGGCCGGAGATCCTCGAGGACCTGCCGTCGGTCACTCACTTCGTCGCCGGGCTCGGCACGACGGGCACCCTGATGGGCGTCGGCCGGTTCCTGCGCGAACACGTGCCCGACATCGAGATCGTGGCCGCCGAACCCCGCTACGGCGAGCTGGTCTACGGGCTGCGCAACCTCGACGAGGGTTTCGTGCCCGAGCTCTACGACGAGTCGGTGCTCACGTCCCGCTACTCGGTCGGGCCTCGGGACGCCGTGCGGCGGGTCCGCGAGCTGCTGGACAACGAGGGGATGTTCGTCGGGTTCTCGACCGGCGCGATCCTGCACGCGGCGGTGGGGATCGCGGCACGGGCGGCGGCTGAGGGCCGGCGCGCCGACATCGCGTTCATCGTCTGCGACGGCGGGTGGAAGTACCTCTCGACGGGGGCGTACGCGGGCACGCTGGACGAGGCCGAGTCCCGGCTGGAAGGTCAGCTCTGGGCCTGAGCTCTGGCTGGTCCGATCACGAGCTGGGGGGCTCGTCCTGACCCTTGACCTCCGCCTCCTCGGCGTCGGCCTTGGTCCGGTGGACGGTGTCCGGCGCGTGGTCGGGCGGCGCGTAGATGGTCACGAGCCGCAGCACCCCTGGGCCGGAGTTTGTGAAGTTGTGCTCGGTCCCGGCCGGGACCACGACCAGGTCGCCGACACCGACCTCGCGCGTCTCCCCTGCCACCTCGGCGCATGCTGTGCCCTCAGTGAAGAGCAGCACCTGGTCGTTGTCCAGGTGCACCTCGGCGCCGATGTCCTCGCCCGGCTGCAGGGTCATCACCACGACCTGGGTGTGCGAGGCGGTATGCAGCACGGTGCGGAAGTTCTCTCGGGCAGCGGCCTCGTCGCTGATCGTCACGGCAAACATGCACCGGCCCTACCCCGGGGTGGTGGCGCCGACGCCTAGGACCGGGGACGTACCCTCCTGCCCGTGGCAGACGCGCCGATCGGCATCTTCGACTCCGGCTTCGGCGGCCTGACCGTTGCACGCTCGGTGCTCGACCAGCTGCCGCACGAGCCGGTCCTCTACTACGGCGACACCGCACGCCAGCCCTACGGTCCCCGGCCGATCGCCGAGGTGCGCTCCTTCGCGTTGGAGTGCCTGGACCACCTGGTGGACAGAGGGGTGAAGCTGCTCGTGATCGCGTGCAACAGCGCCAGCGCCGCCGTACTGCACGACGCCCGCGAGCGCTACAAAGTGCCGGTGGTCGAGGTGATCAGGCCCGCCGTGCGACGGGCTGTGGCGGCGACCCGCAACGACAGGGTCGGGGTGATCTCGACAGTGGCGACAAAGACCAGCCGGGCCTACGAGGACGCGTTCGCCGCTGCACCGGGTATCGCTGTGACGACGCAGGCCTGCCCGCGGTTCGTGGAGTTCGTCGAGCAGGGGGTGACCGGTGGTGCCGAGCTGCTCAGGGTGGCGCACGAGTACCTCGACCCCGTCGCCGCCGCCCGGGTGGACACCTTGATCCTCGGCTGCACGCACTACCCGCTGCTCTCGGCGGTGGTGTCCTTCGTCATGGGTGACGACGTGACCCTGGTGTCCAGCGCTGAGGAGACCGCCAAGGACGTCTACCGCACCTTGATCGACCACGGCCTGGAGCGCCCTTCCCACCTGCCCGAGCCGCAGCATCAGTTCCTCACTACGGGTGACCCGGCGGTCTTCCGTAACCTGAGCCGGCGGTTCCTCGGACCCGAGGCCGCGGGCATCGAGGCTGTCGCATGACGAGTCAGCTGCAGGTGACCGTCGTCGGGTGCTCCGGCTCGGTGCCGGGGCCGGACGGCCCCGCGTCCTGCTATCTGGTCGAGGCTGAGGGCTTCCGGGCCCTGCTCGACCTCGGAAACGGCGCGCTGGGTGCCCTGCAGCGGCACTGCTCCTTCGGCGACGTCGACGCGGTGCTGCTGAGCCACCTGCACCCGGACCACTGCATGGACGTGCTCTCGCTCTACGTGGCACGGACCTACGACACCAGTGGTGGCTACCCCTCCATCCCGATCTATGGCCCGGAGGGCACCGGTGCCCACCTCGCCAGCGCCTACGGTCGCGCGGAGCATCCCGGACTCAGCGGTTGCTTCGACTTCCGGAACTGGTCGGCGGGAGCGCATCACATCGGCCCGCTGATGGTCACCGTCGCGAAAGTCGCCCACCCGGTCCCGACCTGGGCGATGCGGGTTGAGCACGGCGGTCGGGCACTGGTCTACTCCGCCGACACCGGCCCGTCCGCCGCGCTGGTCGACCTGGCGCGGGACGCACAGTTAGCGCTGTTCGAGTCCTCGTTCGAGGAAGGCCGTGACGACACCGCGCCTGGTGCCCTGCACCTGACCGGTCGGCAGGCCGGCGAGCACGCCCGTGAGGCCGGCGTGGACCGGTTGGTGGTAACGCACCTCCCGCCGTGGAACGACAAGGCGGTCTCACTGGCCGCGGCCACGGCGGCGTTCGGCGGGCCGGTCGAGCTTGCGGCCAGCGGTACGACGTACGACGTGTGAACCAGCGGCCTTAGTGTCGTCGCCATGCCACGCATCGACGGACGCACCCCCGAGCAGCTCCGGCCGGTCACCTTCACGCGCAGCTGGCTCGACCATGCAGAGGGGTCGGTGCTGGTGGAGTTCGGCCGCACGCGCGTGCTGTGCGCCGCATCGGTGACCCAGGGAGTGCCGCGCTGGCGCAAGGGCAGCGGTCTTGGGTGGGTGACTGCGGAGTACGCCATGCTGCCGCGGTCGACGAACACGCGGTCGGACCGGGAGTCGGTGAAGGGCCGGATCGGCGGGCGTACGCACGAAATCTCGCGCCTGGTCGGCCGCTCGTTACGGGCGGCCATCGACTACAAGGCGCTGGGGGAGAACACGATCGTGCTCGACTGCGACGTGCTCCAGGCCGATGGTGGCACGCGGACCGCCGCGATCACAGGGGCGTACGTGGCGCTGGTCGACGCGGTGGCATTCCTCCGGGAGAAGAACGCGCTCGCCGGCGAGCCGTTGACGGAGTCGGTAGCCGCCGTGTCCGTCGGAATCGTCGACGGGGAGCCGATGCTCGACCTCTGCTACGAGGAGGACGTTCGCGCCGACACGGACATGAACGTCGTCTTGACGGGGGCGGGCGCCTTCGTCGAGGTGCAAGGCACCGCAGAGGCCGAGCCGTTCGACCGTGCACTGCTCGACGCATTGCTGGACCTGGCGACGGCCGGCTGCGCCTTGCTCAGCGCCGCGCAGCAGGCGGCTCTGGAGTCGTGAGACGGCTCGTCTTCGCGACGCGCAACGCGCACAAGATCGGTGAGGTGCGCGAGATCCTCGCGGAAGCCGGCGTCGAGGTGGAGCTGCTGCCGCTGCCGGCTGAGGTGCCGGACGTGGTCGAAGACGGGCTGACGTTCGCCGCGAACGCCCGGAAGAAGGCGCGGGCGGCGGTTGCCGCGACCGGGTTGCCGGCGATAGCCGACGACAGCGGCCTGTGCGTGGACGCACTCAACGGGATGCCCGGGGTCTTCTCAGCGCGGTGGTCCGGCCGGCACGGCGACGACGCGGCGAACCTCGCGCTGGTGCTGGACCAGATCTCCGACGTCGGTGACGACCATCGAGGGGCGGCGTTCGTGTGCGCGGCGGCACTGGTGCTGCCCCGCGGCGTCGAGCGCGTCGTCGAGGGCCAGATCGGGGGGAAGCTCGCCCGGGCACCGCGGGGGAGCGGCGGCTTTGGCTACGACCCGGCGTTCGTTCCGACCGGGTCGACGAGCACGACTGCGGAGCTCACGCCGGCGGAGAAGAACGCCATCTCCCACCGCGGTGAGGCGCTGCGCGGCCTTGCGCCGCTGATCGTGGAGCTCATTCCCGACAGTTGAGCCGAGTGCGGGCAGCCGCCGAAACTCGGTGCGGGAGGGGGGATTCGAACCCCCACGCCCCAGAGGGCACCAGGACCTAAACCTGGCGCGGCTGCCGTTACGCCACTCCCGCCCGGCCGCTCATCGTAGACGCGTGGCCGGTCCGTATCTCGCCGCCTCGCTAGGCGTGAGCACGCTTCAGGTGGCGTCGACGCCTGGCGCAGCGGGCATCGACCACGTATACGTGGTCAATGCGCGAGCCCCACCATGCGCCGGTCAGTCCAGTTGGAGGTCCTTGCGCAGCCTGGCGACGTGACCGGTGGCCTTCACGTTGTACATCGCCTGCTCGATCACTCCCTGTTCGTCGATGACGAAAGTGGACCGGATCACCCCCGTCACCGTCTTGCCGTAGAGCTGCTTCTCACCCCATGCGCCGTAGGCCTCGAGCACGTCCCGTGACGGATCACAGAGCAACGGGTAGGGCACGTGCTCCTCGTCGCGGAACCGCTTCTGCGCTTCGAGCGTGTCCGGTGACAGCCCGAGCACCTGGTACCCGGCCGACTGGAGCGAAGCCATGTTGTCTCGGAAGTCGCAGGCCTGGGTCGTGCAGCCGGCCGTCGATGCGGTCGGGTAGGCGTACAGCAGGACCTTCTGGCCGCGGAACGACGACAGGGAGACGGGGGTGCCGTCAGGGTCGGGCAGCGTGAAGTCGGGCGCGATGTCACCAGTTGAAAGCGTCGGCATGCTGCAAACTTAAGCCGCCGGGCTGCCCGCTATGGCCTCCGGCCTCGGTAGACAGATTCAGGCCGGAGAATCCTGGGCAAGCATCCGCAAGAATCCGCCTGGAGGTAGCACATCATGACGAGCAACACCCCGACGCCCGGTGGTCTTGAGGCGCGCCCTCCCGACAAGCGCCCGGAGCGCACCCCAGCCGAGATCGAGGCCGACATCGAACGTACGCGCGCGCGCCTGGCGGGCACGGTCGATGCCATCGCGGATCGCGTCAAGCCGGCCAATGTGGCCCGGCGCGGGGTCGAATCGGCCAAAGCCCAGGTCGTCGATGAGCAGGGCAACCTGCGAACTGAGCGCGTCGCGATCATCGGCGTCGGTCTCGCCGCCGCGTTCGGACTGCTCGTGTGGCGCCGCTCAAGGTGAG
>JACCUZ010000037.1 GCA_013698395.1 Sporichthyaceae bacterium | reverse complement strand
GGCCGGCGAGTCCCTCGCCGGCGGGCTCGCGGACCTGCTCGGCCTGCTCGCCGAGGTGCTCACCGACGCGGCCTACCCCCGCGACCAGGTCGAAGGCGAACGGACGCGGTTGGCGGAGCGGACGCGGAGGTCCCTCTCCCAGCCGGGCGTGATCGCCGACGAGACCTGGCTGCGCAGGGCGTTCGGAACTCACCCCTACGGCCGGGAGCATCCGTTGCCTGAGGAGGTGCTCGACGTGTCGCAGGCGTCGCTGCGATCGGCGCACCGACGCCGGCTCGTGCCTGACGGCTCGCTGCTGGTCCTAGTAGGCGACCTGTCGCCTACCCGAGTTCTCGACCGCGTGGAGGACCTGCTCGGTGCGTGGGACTCAGACGGCCACGCCACACAGGTTCCCAAGGTGCCGCCTGTGCAGCCCGGCCCGCTGCTGCTCGTCGACCGTCCCGGCGCGGTGCAGTCAAACCTGCGGATCGGCGGGACCGCACTGGCGAGGACCGATCCTGCCTACCCCGCGCAGGAACTGGCCAACGCGCTCTTCGGCGGCTACTTCTCCTCCCGCCTGGTGCGCAACATCCGTGAAGACAAGGGGTACACCTACAGCCCCCGCAGCTCCCTGCAGCACGGGGACCGCGCCACCTTCCTGCTGCTGCAGGTCGACGTGGCGACCGAGGTCACCGCCCCCGCAATGCTGGAGGTCGGCTACGAGCTCGGGCGGCTGGTGAGCCTCCCGCCTTCCGAGCAAGAGGTGCACGACACGGCGCAGTACCTCGTCGGCGCGCTGGCCCTCGCGGCGTCCACCCAGGCCGGCCTCGCCGGCACGCTCGCGATCCTGCTGGCGCAGGGCCTGGACGTGTCGTGGTTGCGTGAGCACCCCCAGCGGCTGCTCGCCGTGACACCTGACGAGGTGCATGAGGTGGCCCGCAGAGTGCTCGCTCCCGCGGCGTTGCTGACCACGGTTGTCGGTGACGCCGTGCTCGTCGAGGAGCCGCTTGCCGCACTGCGTTCAGTCGTCCGAGCCTGACGCAGAGCCGCGACTGCCCTGAGCCCGGCGCGCGCTGCGGTGCCCCGGTTGTGTCCGGGGCCCGTGGTGGGATGACGCACGTGACAGAGCGGGGGCTGGCGGGGTCGGCCCGGCGGGGGACGGGGGGGTCGCGCGCCATGCCGGCGTACCGGCTGGTCCGTCCTTCCCCCCCTGCCCGGACACCGCTCGTGCTCGATCCCGCGCAGCAGGCGGTCGTCGACCACCGAGGCGGGCCACTTCTGGTTCTGGCGGGTCCCGGCACGGGCAAGACGACCACCATCGTCGAGGCGGTGGCTGCGCGCATCGACGAGGGGCTGGACCCGGAGTCCGTGCTCGTGCTCACGTTCGGGCGCAAGGCGGCGGCCGAGCTGCGGAGGCGGATCAGCGCTCGCCTGGGTCGCGCAACGAAGGAGCCGCTGGCTCGGACCTTCCACTCCTACGCGTTCGGGGTGCTGCGACGCGATGCAGGTTCGAGCGAGGGCACGCCGCCTCGGTTGCTGGCCGGCCCGGAGCAGGACCTCGTCGTGCGCGAGCTGGTTCGCGGCGACGTCGCCGACGAGGCTGGCGGTGGGCGGCCTCGGTGGCCCGAGCGGCTGCGCCCTGCGCTGCTCACGCGAGGGTTCGCCCAGGAGCTGCGCGACCTGATGATGCGGGCGTACGAGCGGGGGGTGACCCCCGCCGAGCTCGCCCGCCTGGGACGCGAGCACGGCCGCGACGACTGGGTCGCGGTGGCGCGGTTCATGCGGCAGTACGCCGGGGTGAGCGCGTTGCGTGAGTCCGCCAGCTACGACCCGGCGGAGCTGATCCGGGCTGTCGTGAGCCTGTGGTTGGCGGACGACCGGCTGCTGCAGCGCGAGCGGTCCGAGCGCGCCGTGGTGTTCGTCGACGAGCTGCAGGACACCGACCCTGCGCAGATCGAGCTGCTTCGGCTGCTCTGTGGCGGTGGCCGCGAGCTCGTGGCCGTGGGCGACCCCGACCAGTCGGTCTACGGGTTCCGCGGCGCCGAGGTCGAGGGGCTGCTGGCGTTTCCGGAGCTGTTCCCGGCGGCTGGCGGTGCGCCTCCTCCGGTCCTCGAGCTGCAGACCAGTCGCCGCTCGGGTTCGGACTTGCTAGCGGCGAGCCGGCGCGTCGCCGCCAACCTCGGCGGCCCCACGCGTCACCGGGAGATCTCCCCCCGACCCGGGTTGCCTCCCGGGGAGGTGCGCGCCGATGTGCTCCGATCCGAGGCCCAGGAAGCCCAGCACGTCGCCGGGTTCCTGCGCGCAGCGCACCTGCGCGATGGGGTGCCCTGGTCGCAGATGGCCGTCGTGGTTCGCTCAACCGCGCGGTCGCTGCCCGTACTGCAGCGGGCGTTGTCGGCCGCAGGAGTTCCGCTGGCGATCGCTGGCCAGGACATTCCGCTGGTCGAGCAGCCGGCGATCCGCCCCCTGTTGGGGGTGCTCGCCTGCGCCGTCGAGCCGGAGCGGCTGGACGAGGAGCTGGCCGCCGGGCTGCTCACCTCCTCCCTCGGTGGCGCCGACATCGTCGGCGTGCGCCGGCTGCGCCAGGCCCTGCGCCGCGCCGAGCTCTCAGCGGGTGGACGACGCGCCTCCGGCGAGCTGATCGTGGAGGCGCTCCGCGACCCCGCGGTCCTCACCGTCCTCGACGAGCGGGCAGTGCGTCCGGCGGTTGAGGTCGCCCGTCTGCTCAAGGTGGCCCGCGCGGCGAGCGGTCTCAGCAGTGCGACAGCCGAGGACGTGCTGTGGGCGGTGTGGTCGGGCAGCGGCCTGGCCGACCGCTGGGAGCGAGCCAGCGCTGAGGGAGGGCCGGCCGGCGATGCTGCCGACCGGAACCTTGACGCCGTCGTCGCCCTCTTCGAGAGTGCGGCGCGGTTCTGCGACCGGCTGCCCGCCGCAGGTCCCGCCCTCTTCCTCGACCACCTCGCCGGCCAGGAGATCCCCAGCGACACGCTGGCTCCCCGCGCCCCCCACGGCGAGGCGGTGCACGTGCTCACGGCGCATGGCGCCAAAGGCCTGGAGTGGGACGTCGTGTGCGTCGCCGGCGTGCAGGAGGGGACCTGGCCCGACCTGCGGATGCGGGGCTCCTTCCTGGGTTCCGAACGCCTGGTGGACCTGCTCCGAGAGCGGGAGCGGCTGGCGCCGGCGACCGCGAACGCCGTGACGTTGACCCGGTTGTTGGCCGAGGAGCGGCGACTGTTCTACGTGGCCGTCACCCGTGCGCGGCGGCGGTTGCTGGTCACCGCCGTGACCAGCGAACGCGAGGGCTTGACGCCCTCACGCTTCCTCGACGAGCTCTGCCCGCTGCCCGCGCAGGCGGGGCAGGAGCCGCCCCGGCGCGCCATGACGCAGGTGGCGCGCCCCCTGAGCCTTCCGGGTCTGGTCGCGGAGCTCCGCCAGGTTCTGTCCGACCCGTCGAGCGAGGCAGGGCTTCGTGGCGAGGCCGCGAGGCAGCTGGCCCGGTTAGCGTCGGCTGGGGTCCGTGGGGCCCATCCCACCTCTTGGTGGGGCCTGCCTGAGCTCAGCGACGACCGACCGGTGCGGGAGCCCGACGAGCCGGTCCTGGTCAGTCCGTCCCGAGTGGAGGCGTTCACCCGCTGCCGGCTGCGGTGGTTCCTCGAGCAGGCTGGCGCCTCCGGGGCCACGTCGTCCGCGCAGAGCGTCGGGACGCTGGTGCACGCAGTGGCCCAGGATGCGGTTGGTCCTGAGTCCGCGACCGAGGACGCGTTGCTCGATCGCCTCGATACCCTCCTGCCGGCCATCGAGCTGGGCAAGGGCTGGGCGGGGCGCAAGGAAATCGCGAAGGCACGGGCCATGGTGCACCGGTTGGCCCTGTGGTTAGCGGCGAACGACCGGGCCGTGGTGGCCAACGAGCTGACCTTCGACGTCACCGTGGAGGGTGCCCGGCTCACCGGGCAGGTGGACCGGCTCGAACGTGACAGCGAGGGCCGCGCCGTGGTCATCGACCTCAAGACCGGCTCCGGAAAGGTCGACCAGGCTGAGGTCGCCCGGCACGGGCAGCTCGCGGCCTACCAGCTGGCGGTCGAGGCTGGGGCGTTCGCCGACCACGGCCTGCACGCGAGCGGCGGGGCCATGCTCGTCCAGGTAGGCAAGGGCGGCGTCGGCGACAAGCCCCGTGAGCAGAAGCAGGCACCCCTCGCCGAGTCCGACGACCCGGCCTGGGCAGCTGACCTGGTGGCTGAGGTAGCAACCGGGATGGCCGGGTCGGCTTTCCAGGCCATGGGCAACAAGCACTGCCCGAGATGCCCGGTCCGCACCAGCTGCCCTCTGCAGGACGACGGCCGACAGGTCACGCTATGAGCCCTCCCGGCCCGCCGGCCCAGCGAAGCAACCGACCGGCAGATCAGGTCCACACGTCGATCTCACCCGTCGAGCTGGCGCACCGGCTCGGCTTGGCTTTCCCGCCCACCGAAGAGCAGCAGGCGGCAATCACTGCGCCGCTGGCGCCGCGCGTGGTGGTCGCCGGCGCTGGGTCGGGCAAGACCCAGACGATGGGGATGCGCGTCGGGTGGCTGGTCGCCAATGGACATGTCGAGACCCATCGGGTGCTCGGGCTCACCTTCACCCGCAAGGCGGCCGCCGAGCTGGGTGAGCGCGTCCGCCACATGCTCCGGCGGCTGCTGGCCGCGCATGAGTGCGCGCCCTTCCTGACCGCAGAGGTGGCGGCCGGGCTGCGCACCGGTGAGCCGACCGTGACCACCTACCACTCCTACGCGGCATCGCTGGTTGCCGAACACGGACTGCGCATCGGGCTCGAGCCCGACACCCGACTCGTGGGCGAGGCCATGAGCTGGCAGCTCGCGGCGGGAGTGGTCGAGTCGTACGACGGCCCCATGGACGCTGTCGACCGCGCGGTGTCGTCCGTCACCGGTGACGTGCTGGCGCTGGCGGCGGAGCTCGCCGAGCACCTGCGCGAGGTCAGCGACATCACCGATCTCACCGCCCGGGTCCGTGCTCACCTGCACGCGCTGGCCACCACGCTGCACAAGAACGGCAGCTCCGCCGCGGTGAAGGCGCCGGTGCGTGAGCTGTTGGGCTGCCTCGACGCGCGGGAGTCGCTGCTGCCGATGGTCGAGGCCTATGGCCGCGCGAAGCGGGCGCGGGGCGTCATGGACTACGGCGACCAGGTGGCGGTGGCCGCTCGAATCGCCCGGGAGCATCCGGAGGTGGCCGAGCTCGAGCGCGGAAGGTTCGGCGCCGTGCTGCTGGACGAGTACCAGGACACCGGAGAGGCGCAGCGGGTGCTCCTGGCTTCGCTGTTTGCTGGTGGCCATCCGGTGACCGCGGTCGGTGACCCGCGCCAGTCCATCTACGGATGGCGGGGGGCTAGCGCGGGGAACCTCGAGCGGTTCGGGCCCGACTTCGGCACAGGGCACGACGGGGGCGGCGCCAGCAGAGGACTGACGGTGAGCTTTCGCAACGGCGAGCGGATCCTCGCTGTGGCCAACCGGCTGGCGGCCGGCATCCCGATCCAGGCCCTCGACGACCGCCCGCTGCGCCCTGGACCGGGGCGGGTCGACACGGGTCGCGTCGAGTGTGCCCTGCACAACTCGGTGGTCGCCGAGGCAGAGTGGATCGCCGAACGCGTCGCCGCACTGGGTGCTGCCGGCACGTCCTGGGGCGAGATCGCTGTGCTCGCCCGAAAGCGGTCGCAGTTCCCGCGCATCGAAGCGGCGCTGCGCGCGCGGCAGGTCCCGTGCGAAGTCGTTGGCCTGGGCGGCCTCCTCCTGGAGCCGGAAGTCGTCGACGTCGTCAGCACGCTCCGGGTGCTCGCGGATGCCACGGCGGGAGCCGCGGTAGTGCGACTGCTCACCGGGCCGAGATGGCGGCTGGGCCCCCGTGACCTTGCCGCTTTGGGACGCCGTGCCCGGGCGCTCGCGGTCCCGAGAGCCGCTGACGCCGCTTCCGTACCGGTCGCTGGGCCGCCGCCGGAGGATCCGGCGGGAGCACCCCCCGACTTCGACGTCGTCGACGAACGGAGCCTGGTCGACGCCCTCGACGGCCCCGGTCCGCCGGTGGCCTACTCAGCGGTCGGCCATGCCCGCCTGGTGCAACTGGGTGCCGAGCTGAGGGCGCTGCGGCGCTGGAGCTCCGCCCCCTTGCCGGAGCTGGTGGCTGCGGTCGTGCGGTCCCTGGGCGTTGACGTCGAGCTGGCCTCCAGGCCGGGGGTGCGGCCCGCAGACGCGTCGCTGAACATCGACCGCCTGACCCAGGTCGCGGAGGAGTTCGTGGCCTCCGGGGAGGATCCGGGGCTGGTGGCCTTCCTGGCCTTCCTCGACACGGCCGAGGAACGCGAACGCGGTCTCGAGCTCGAGGTCCCCGAGACGGACGCCGACCGAGTGCAGTTGATGACCGTGCACGCCGCGAAGGGCCTGGAGTGGGACGCCGTCTTCGTCGCCGGCATGACCTCGTCGGTGTTCCCCGTCGAAGGACAGCCGGTTGCGGACTGGACCAAGCAGCTCGCCGCGCTGCCCTTCGAGCTGCGCGGCGACCAGGCGGAGCTGCCCGCTCTGGGCTGGGCCGGCACGTCCGACCTGACCGAGGCGAGGACCCAGATCGAGCGGTTCCGGGTGGCGTGCAAAGAGCGTGGTGCCCGAGAGGAGCGCCGGCTGGCGTACGTGGCTGTCACTCGGGCCCGTGAGCTGCTCGCCTGCTCCGGCTATTGGTGGGACACCACCAAGAGGCCGCGCGGGCCGTCGTCGCTGCTCCTCGAGGTCCACGACGTCTGTGAGAGCGGGGCTGGGACAGTGCCCGCCTGGGCCGACGAGCCGCGCGCTGACGAGGTGAACCCGGTCACGGCCGAGGACCAGGTGGCGCCGTGGCCGGTCGACCCGCTGGGTGACCGACGACCAGCCCTCGTCGCCGCCGCGGACCTGGTCCTGCGGGCCGGTGCGGGCGCCGATGGTCCACCTCCGAGCAGCGGCGGGGCCGACGACCGGGTGTCACGGTGGCACCAGGACACCGACCTGTTGCTGGAAGAGCTGGCCCTCGCCCGACGCCGGGGTCCCGCCACGGTGCTGCTGCCGGCGCAGCTCTCGGTGTCTCAGCTCGTGACGCTGCGCCGCGACCCGCAGCAGCTGGCCCGCGCGATCAGACGACCGCTGCCGAGCAGGCCGGCTCCCCAGGCTCGGCGGGGAACCCGGTTCCACCTCTGGCTGGAGCAGATGTGGGGTCAGCAGCGCTTGATCGACGTCGATGAGCTCCCGGGTGCCGCCGACGAGACCGCCGAGGCCGACCAGGACCTGCTCGCCCTGCAGGAGATGTTCCGCGCGAGCGACTGGTGGTCCCGGGTGCCGCACGAGGTCGAGTTCCCCTTCGACATGGTGATCGACGGCGTGCTGCTGCGCGGCCGGTGCGACGCCGTGTTCACCGACTTCCCCGGTGGCCTGGTCGATGTCGTCGACTGGAAGACCGGCCGGCCGCCGGTCGACCCCGAAGAAGAGGCGGTGGTCGCGGTGCAGCTCGCCGTCTACCGGCTCGCCTGGCACCACCTCAGTGGCGTGCCACTCGAGCAGATCCGAGCCGCGTTCCACCACATCGCCACGAATACCACCGTCCGGCCGGCGGACCTGCTCGACGAAGCCGACCTGCGGGCCCTCATCCGTTCGGTCCCTGTTGGCGAGGCGCCGCACGTCGGCGCATCGGGTCGGGCAGGGTGACGCCCGTGCGCCTACGGGGCTCGGTCGTCGCGGCGCTGTGTCTTCTCGCTGCGCCGGCAGTGGTGCCGCAGCCGCCTGTCCACCAGGGAAGCCATCGCCCGGCCGCCCGCTCCGTGCACCAGGCTGGGCCGGTGGCAACCGGACCTCGGCCTGGCTGGCCCGGCTCACCCGAGGCAACGGTCTTCCGCAGAAGCTCTTCGTCATCCACCAGTTCCGGCTCGACATGATCGGCCATCCGGAGCGGCTGCGTACCGACCACCCCGAGCTGGCCCTGCTCATCCACATGGACGGGCAGGGAACTCCGGCCCAGAAGCACGCCACCTGGCGCGCAGTGCGCGCGGCCCGTCCTGCCGGCGTACCTCTGGGTTGGAAGAACTTCTACGACGAGGACAACCCGACGTTCACGCCGGCCCGGACGATGGCCAAGCGTCCACGCCCGGTGATGGTCTTCTACCAATGACCTGCGCCTAGGTCGCCTGCAGGTCGACGACCAAGGCGCAGTGGTCGCTGATGGCCGTCCGGATCGATCTTCCGCCGGCGACCGCGGTCAGGGACACCCCGTCGAGGAGGACGTGATCGAACTGCACACGCGGGCGCCACGAGGGGTACGTCGCGATGCGAACCGCCTGGGTCCACCTCGTGGCGAGCCGCGGCACCGCACCGGGCAGGTTGAAGTCACCGAGCAGCACACGCGGGCCGGGCAGCGTGCGTGCCCAGCCGGCGATTGCGCGCAGCTGCGCGACGTTCCATCCGGGCACGAACGACAGATGTGTCGTCACCACCGTCAGCCGACCGCTCGGCGTGTCGAGCACGGCGCCCACAGCAACCCGGGGCTCGTCGTCGACCCGCGTCAGGCCCTTCGACCCCGGCACGAGCAGCGGCATCGCGACCGGAGCCGGACCGAACCGGCGGACGTGCCAGGAGCGCACCGGCCACCTGCTGACCAAGCCGATGCCGTACGCCGGCCCGATCACGGTGGAGCCGTCGTCGACCCCCGATGCGGTCCAGGCGCCACCGGGCACTCCTTCCAGCGTCGGCACGAAACGCCAGTGCGCAGCACCGAGGGCGGCCGCCGCAACAGCGGTCTGGTCCGCGCCGCCGGAGCGGTCCTGTCCCCGGTCGACCTCCTGCAGGCCGACCACATCCGCGTCGAGATCGGCTGCTGCACCGACAAGGTCGAGCTGCCGCACCTGGCCATCAGCGACCGAGCGACCGTGCAGCAGGTTGAAGGTCGCGAGGCGCATCGCGGCGACGCTAGTCGAGGCCGACGCCCTGACCCGTCGTAGGGTGCCCGAATGCCGAGCCTGCAGCGGTGAGCCTCGAGCCACTTCGCGACCTGCGTCTTGCTCGCGCGGTCGTCGATCGAGCGGCCGCACGGCGCACCGACCCCGCATGGCTGGAGCAGGCATGGGCGTCCCCGCGGGCGAGTGTCCTCCAGGTGTGCGACGGGAAGGTGCTCGTGGACCGCGACTCGCTGGTCCTCGACGTACCGGTGGCCGTGCCCGCTACTCAGCGCCTGTTCCTCGGCGAGCACGAGGAGCGGCCGTACTTCGCGGCGATCGTTGCTGAGCCGGTGGGCCAGCGCGGCGCCTTCGCCGGGCTGCGGGAGATCGGAGGCGCCCTCGGCGCGCGCGATGCGGGACTCGTGGTCCACGCCATCTCGCTGGCGAACTGGCACGCCACCCACACCCACTGCCCTCGATGCGGTTCGCCGACGGTGCCCGAAGCCGGGGGTCATCTGCGCCGCTGCATCTCCGACGACAGTGAGCACTACCCCCGCACCGATCCGGCCGTGATCATGTCGTTGGTCGACGGTGACGACCGGCTCCTGCTGGGACGGCAGGCGTCGTGGTCGCCGGGACGCTTCTCCACCCTTGCTGGCTTCGTGGAGCCCGGGGAGTCCCTGGAGGCGGCGGTCCGTCGGGAGGTCGACGAGGAGGTCGGGATCGGCGTCGGCGAGGTGGGCTACCTCGGCAGCCAGCCGTGGCCGTTCCCGTCCAGCCTCATGCTCGGTTTCCGCGCACAGGCCACCAGCACCGACGTCCACCTGCGCGACGGGGAGATCGCCGAGGCCCGATGGTTCACCCGAGACCAGCTCCTTGCCGCCGTACGGTCTCGCGAGCTCACCGTGGCACCGACGATCTCGATCGCCCGCCGGTTGATCGAGCAGTGGTACGGCGGTCGGCTGCCGACCAACGCCGATTCCTGATCCGCGGGAGTACCGTCGAGGCGTGCCAGGCGAGCCGTCGCCGAGCCGCGGCCAGGTCCGCACCGCCGAGGTGATCGCGACGTTGTGCCTCGCGACGGACATGGGCATGGGATTTCCGCTCGAGCACGGGCTGCACAGCACAGTGGTCGCCCATCGGCTGGCCGAACGACTGGGCGTGGACACCGAGACAGCGGCCCAGACGTACTACGGGTGCCTGTTGTTCTACGCCGGCTGCACGGCCGACGCCGAGATCTCCGCCGAGCTGTTCCAGGAAGGCTCGTTGCTGGAGCACTTTCTCCCAGTTGTCTTCGGGTCACCGGTTCAAACGTTGGGCGGCATCGCGCGGGCGCTGGCCGACCCCGATGCCCCGCCGGTGCTACGCGCCCTCCAGGGCGCCACCCGGCTGCCCAAAGCGGCACGAGGACATCAGCGCCACATCACCGCCATGTGCGAGGTGGCCCAGATGCTCAGCGACCAGATGGGAGTTTCCTCCGCCGTCTCCGGGCTGTTCGTGCACTTTACCGAGCGCTGGGACGGTCGGGGGTCGGCACGGCTTCGAGGCGA
>JACCUZ010000036.1 GCA_013698395.1 Sporichthyaceae bacterium | reverse complement strand
GTGTTCACAGCGGTGTCGTCGATCATGTTCAGGATGCAAGGTCCCGTTCCGGACGTTCTCCCTCCGGATGCATCGGCGTTGTCGGCGGCTTCGATAGACATCGGCGCGGTGGTCGATCTGCAGCACCGCGACCAGCCCGGCCGGCTCGTCGATCGAGTACACGACCCGGTAGGGCCCGTGCCTGGCGGACCAGGTTCCGGCGAGCTCGGCCCGCAGCGGCTTGCCGACCCGGCGCCGTTCACGCAGCAGGTCGCCGAGCAGGAACTCGACGGCGACGACGGCCGCCGCGGCGGGTAGGCGATCCAAGCTACGCTGCGCTGGCGGCGCGACGAGGAGCCGACAGTCAACCGCCGACTTCAGATGGCGACATCGAAGTTCGTCGGCGTCCAGGCCGTCGCCGCGATCGGCGGCGACCCGCGCCGCGGCGATCTCCCGGACCGCCTCCGGATCGGAAAGCAACGCCAAGGTCTCTTCGAGCCCCTCAAGATCCTCGGTCGAGATAATCACCGACTCCCGCCGCCCGTGGCGGGTGATGGTGATCCGCTCATGCGTCCGCAGCACCCGGTCGAGCGCCTCGGAGAGGTGGGCCTTGACGTTCGCCAGCGACATCGACTCCGATATGACCAAAAGGTATGACCAGTAAAATGCCATCTGGTCAACCCTCGACGCATCGGCGCGAGCCGGCCGTCCGCCGCGCCGAGCGGTCGTCCCGCCACCGCCGCCCACGCCTGGCAGATCCTCACCAGGGCGACGTTCCTGCTCGGCTGTTCGGCTGAGCGGGGGCGTTCTTTCAGTGACGGCCTCACCGGAGGACGTGACCGTTCAGTCCCTGGCGAAGCGGCGGATGTCCTCCTGGAGGTCGTCTATGATCTCCTGTGTCAGGGTCGGCCTCGTGCGCTTGACCGCCCAGAGGAATTCAGCGGTAGTCGACCGAGTCCTCTCGCCTTCGAAGAGCTCACGCTCGAAGGCACGTTGAGCGGCCTTGCGGGCGGCGAACTCGATGTCGGCGGGAGTGAACCGCTCGGAGGCCCGGACGAGGGCACCGACGTCGACGGGCTCGTCGGTGATCTCATCGACGTAGCGCTGCCAGATCGCGCGCCGTGCCTCCGCGTCCGGCGGGCCGACCGGCAGCACATAGTCGAACCGGCCGGGCCGCAGGAAGGCGGGGTCCAGCCGCCCGATCCAGTTGGTGGCACAGACGAGCAGGTGGTGAGTCACGTCGCGGAACCGCGGGATCTGCTTGAGGAATTCGTTGGCAACGCTCGGCGTGACCTTGCGTTCTGCACCCCGAATCGACGCGAGGTCCTCGACCTCGTCCACGAAGACGACGGCCGAGGGCAGCTCGAGGATCCGGTCGAAGGTCTTGGCGAGGTACGTCGCCTGCCGCTCAGGTCCTTCACCGGCGAGCTGCCCAGGCTGAATCTCGATGGAAGGCCACTCCAGCCGGGACGCGATGCCCTTGGCGAAGGTGGTCTTGCCGGTCCCTGGGGGGCCAAAGAGGACGACAGCGCGTGGGGCGGCGACCGCGTGACGGGCCGCGACCTCCGGCTGGGCGATCGGCAGGATGACCCGCCGTTCGATGATCTCCTTGACCTGGTCCATGCCTTTCAGCTCGTCCCAGAGGCCGGGGCCGATCATTCGGCCGCCGAGTTCGGCCAGGGTCGACGGAGCGACCTGGGCCACCGCCAGTTCCCGCTCGAGGAAAACCCCCCCGTCCGACTCCGCGTAGCCGCGGCGCCCGAGGTCAATGTGGACGGGTCCCGACCCGGACACGACTGTGACGATCTTGCGGACCTGGCGCTCGCTGAACTTCGCCTCGACGTCGTCGACCAGGCGCTGCACCGTACCGGCCGAGGGGTCGTCGTCAGGAACGGTCACCAGCCTGCACAGCCAGCCGACGACGCCCACGGTGGCGCCGATAGCGGTCCCGACGACCCGGCCGTCGCTTTCGGCTACGACGCTTACCGATTCCGCGGAGCTCATCAGGTCCAGCGCCTGGTCGACGGTCAGCCCATCGGCGCCAATAGGCATGGCCCCGGCTCGATCCCAGAGGTCGAGCACCTGGCCGAGGTCGCTAGGTTGGTAGCGCCGGACGGTAACGGTCACGGCACGCGGGCCGCCGTTCGCACGAGATCCAGGAGCACGTCGGGAGCGACACCGAGCAACAGCGTGACTGCGGCGGTGACCATGAGGGGGACGACGACGAGCGCCGGGCTCTCGGTGATCGACCGCTCCCGAATCGGGGCAGCGCCCTCGGCACTGTGGCCGGTGAGCACCGGCGCTGGCGCCTCGAGCAGCGCCATCCGGATGACTCGAAGGTAGTAGCCGGCGGACAGCACCGTCGAGACTCCGAGCACGACGAGGACGAGCCACTGCCCGGCTTCAACCGCGCCAAGGAACAGGAAGTACTTAGAGATGAAGCCGACCGTCGGCGGGAGACCCACGATCGACAGCGCGCCGATGGCGAGAGCGCCCATGGTCCACGGCATCCGCCGCCCGATGCCCCGCAGCTGGGAAACCGCGGTGCGATGGCTGGCCAGATAGATCGACCCCACCGCGAAGAACAACGTGATCTTGGCGAAGGCATGACCCACGAGGTGCAGCACACCGCCGGTCCGGCCCGCCTCGCTGAGCAGGGCGACACCCAGGATCATGTAGGAGAGCTGGCCAATGGTGGAGTAGGCCAGGATGGCCTTCAGGTTGTCCAGCCGCAGTGCGTACAGCGATGTCATGAGAATGGTGAGGGACGTCGCGACGAGCGTGATGGCTCCGAGATTGAGGTCGCGGGTCTCGGTCTTGGCGTTCTGGGCGAGCCCCGGCAGCCAGTCCTTCGGCGGCTGAGGGCGGCCCTCTCGGTGCGTCGTGTCGGCGGTGGCAGAGTTCATCGTGGCCTGCCCTTCTCGGGGTCCGCCGCCCG
>JACCUZ010000010.1 GCA_013698395.1 Sporichthyaceae bacterium | reverse complement strand
CGCCTTCACCGAGGCGCTGTCGGCCTTGCAGGCCGGCCTGTCGGTGCTGGTATTCAGCGACAACGTGCCGGTCGCGGCCGAGATCAGGCTCAAGGACGAGGCCGCCGAGCGTGGCCTTCTGGTCATGGGGCCTGACTGCGGCACTGCCGTGGTGGCCGGCGTCGGCCTGGGGTTCGCCAACGCCGTGCGTCCCGGCCCGGTCGGCCTGGTCGCCGCCAGCGGCACCGGCGCGCAACAGGTCATGTGCATGCTGGACACCGCCGGCGTCGGTGTCAGCCACTGCCTCGGAGTCGGCGGGCGTGACCTGTCGGCGGCGGTGGCCGGTCGCGCCACCAGGGCCGCGCTGGCCCTGCTCGACGACGACCCAGCGACCGAGCTGATCGTGCTGGTGTCCAAGCCGCCCGACCCTGACGTGGCGTCGCAGATCAAGGAGTACGCGGAGCAGCTGGCCACTCCGGTGCAGCTCGCGCTGCTGGGACTAGGGCAGCCGGATCTGACGGCGGCCGCGCGCCGCGCTGTCGAGACCGTCGGCGTGACCTGGGCGGACCCATGGTCGTGGGAGAAGCAGCCGTGGCAGGGGCAGCCGGGGGACGGCCAACCCCGGCCGGCGGCCGGCGGCGCGCTGCGCGGGCTGTTCGCCGGCGGCACCCTCTGCGACGAGGCGATGGTGATCGCCTCGGCGGCGCTCGGAGAGATCCGCTCCAACATCCCGTTACACCTCGACTGGGCGCTGGGGAGCGACCTTCGCTCCGACGGCCACCTCATGGTCGACTTCGGCGACGACTCACTGACGGGGGGTCGGGCGCACCCGATGATCGACCAGCGGACCCGGCTCGACCGGATCGCCGACGAGGCGGCCGACCCAAACTGTGGGGTGCTCCTTCTCGACGTGGTGCTCGGTCACGGTGCCCATCCCGACCCAACGTCCGAGCTCGCCCCCGCCCTCGCCCAGGCTAAGGCGACCGCCCGCGACGACGGGCGTGACGTGGCGGTGGTGGTGTCGTTGTGCGCCGCCGTCGATGATCCTCAGGACGCCAGAAAGCAGGCCGAGGCGCTGCACGAGGCGGGCGCCTCGATCTTCCTCTCCAACGCCGCCGCGGCGCGTCACGCGGTCGAGCTCGTGATCGGCGTCCGATGAGCCTGCTCGGCGCGCCGCCGCGGGTCGTCGCGGTGGGCGCGCCGATGTTCGCCGACGCTCTCACCGCGCAGGCGGTGGCGGTCTCGCAGGTCGATTGGCGGCCTCCGCTGGGCGGAGAGGGTACCCCCGGCGAAGTGGCGCGGGTGCTCGCCGACCCTCGGCACCAGGCTGCCAACGCGACCGCGGTGGGGCGGATGCTGGCAGCCGGGGCGGAGCTCGTCGACGTACGTCCGGCGCGCGAGGCGCTGGGCCTCGACAGCGGGTCGTTCCTGCACGCGGGCCCGCCCATCGAGTGGGAGCGCGCGTCCGGGCCGTTGCGCGGCGCGCTGATCGGAGCAGTGCTCCTCGAGGGCATGGCGGCCACCCCGGACGAGGCGGAGAAGGCGCTGACGGCCGGTGGCCTGCACTGGGAGCCGTGCCACCACCACGGGGCGGTCGGACCCATGGCCGGCGTGGTGAGCCCGTCGATGTGGATGTTCGAGCTGCGCGACCCGGTGCACGGCGGGACGGCGTGGTGCTCGCTGAACGAGGGCCTGGGCAAGGTCCTGCGCTACGGGGCCTACGGCCCGGAGGTCGTCGAGCGGCTGAGGTGGATGTCGACGGTGCTCGGGCCGCTGTTGCGGACGGCGGTCGGTGCCTCCGGGGCGGTCGACGTCAAGGCGATCGCCACGCAGATGTTGCAGATGGGCGACGAGGGCCACAACCGCAACCGCGCCGGCACCCTGATGTTCCTGCGTGAGCTGCTGCCCTCGCTCATCGACTCGGGTGCGCCGACGTCCGAGGTCGCCGAGGCCGTGCGGTTCATCGCCGGGAACGACCACTTCTTCCTCAACCTCGGGATGCCCGCCTGCAAGCTGGCCGGGGACGCGGCGCGCGACGTGCCGGGCTCGTCGCTGGTCGTCGCGATGGCGCGCAACGGCACCGACTTCGGCATCCAGGTCTCGGGCACCGGTGATGCGTGGTTCACCGGACCGGCGAACACCCCGGAGGGGCTCTACCTGGGCTCGTTCGGGCCCGCGGACGCCAACCCCGACATCGGCGACTCGGCGATCACCGAGACCTGCGGGATCGGCGGCTTCGCGATGGCGGCGGCACCGGCCATCGTGCGCTTCGTCGGTGGCGAGGTGGCCGACGCGATCGAGGCGACCCAGCTGATGTACGAGATCACGCTGGCCGAGAACCCGACCTACCAGGTCCCCGTGCTCGGGTTCCGGGGCACGCCGACCGGCATCGACGCGGTGCTTGTGACGCGTACCGGGATCCTCCCCCACATCAACACAGGCATGGCCGGTCGGGTGGCCGGCACGGGGCAGGTCGGTGCGGGCCTGGTCAACCCGCCGGAGTCGATCTTCCCCGAGGCCGTCGCGGCTTTGGCCGAGCTGGCACCTCTCCTCGGCTGACCGCCTGCTAACGCACGAACCATCCGCTGCTGTCGACCGGGACCTGTGCAGCCATCCGTGGCGCGTAGTGCTCGGTGAAGACCCGAGCGACCATCTCCCGCCGGCTGCGCACACCCACCTTGTCGAAGATCGCCTTCAGGTAGTCCTGAACGGTGTGTGGGGACAGGAAGAGATCCTTGGCAATCTCGGCCGTCGAGAGCCCCTGCAGCACAAGCCGGGCGATGTCCCGCTCGCGTGCGGACAGCCCGTAGGCCATCGCCACCAGCGGAGCGATCTGTGGCGGGCGGGCCGGCTCGATGATCACTGCTACCCGACCCTTGGCGTCCCCGTCGACAAGGGACCCATGAAGGACGAGCCATCGGCCTGAGCGGGTCCGCGCGCGAGCCTGGGCCGGTTCCGGCGGCGCGTCCGGGCCACCGCGACCGACGCGTCTCGCATGGTTGGCGATGGCATGGACGATGCTCGGCAGCTCCTCCGCCGGGTCGGAGTCCACCATCAGCTCCCCCAGCCAGTGCCGGGCCGGGATGGTGATCGCCTCGACGTCGTTCGCCGGGCTCATCAGCACCATGCCCGGCGTGTCATTGACGGCCGCTGTCTCCACGATGGCGGTGGCCAGGATGGCCCTCCGCACCCCCTCGGCCATGACACTGCCGACCGCGGCGACGGCGGCGGCCTCCGCTGCTGAGAAGTCCGGCAACTTGGCGGTGCGGTACATCGCAATGCCGCCCCAGCAGGAACCGTCCTGGACGAACGAGGTGCGCAGCTCGTTGACGAACCCGTTCGGGGCGAGCAGGACCCGGTACCGCGTGCTGTCCTCCCGGCGCCCGGAGGTGGCCTCGCTGAGCGAGCCGACGTGGCCGCTGGCCCTGGCCAGCACGGCGAACTTGTTGACGTCCTCCTCGCCGTACTCGTTCTCGGCGAGCCGCGCCACCTGGGCGGGCGGGATCGACCGGTACGGGATGTGGCCGGTCGGCAGGACGGTCGCCGGATCGAAGGTCAGCCAGCAGCACCCGTCGAACTCGACGGTGCGCGCGAGGACTTGTTGGGACCTGGCGAAGAGCGCCGGCAGGTCCAGGCCCTGATGGCAGGCGGCGAGCAGGTCCTGCCTGAGCCGTTGCGACGCGGGGCGCACGGCCACACGATCCCACCCACCGAGGCACTCGGACACCCCACTTTCCTGGGGTAGCGGCCGGACCGCCGGCTGCTTAGCGTCCCTCGCATTCGCTCGAGGAGAAGACGTCAGAACAGGAGAGAACCATGCCACTGGTGCAGGTCACGCTGATGGAAGGTGCTGTGTCCCCCGCCGAGAAGGCGCAGCTGATCACCGGGATCACGAGCGCGACGGCCGGGGTCCTCGGGGAGGACATCCGGCGACACACCTGGGTGGTCGTGGACGAGATCCCGAGCGGCGGCTGGGGCATGGGCGGCCACCCCATCACCCGCGAGGCAGTCGTGGCCATGCGCTCAGGAGCGCTGCTTTGAGCGCCCCCGGGCTCCAGCCGTACGCGCTGGCACCAGAGGCCGGCGAGGCGCTGTGGGTGCTGGGAGGTCGGTACACCTGGAAGGCGAAGGGGCAGCAGACCGGTGGCGCCTACTCCCTGTGCGAGGTGGCCGGCCCGCAGGGCTTCGCGATCCCGGTCCACTTCCACCAGCTCGAGCACGAGGGGTTCTACGTCGCGAGTGGCGTCGTGACCCTGGTCCTCGGGGAGGAGCGGACCACGGTGTCGGCGGGGGGGTTCGGCTTTGCACCAGCCGAGGTGCCTCACTCCTTCCGGCTCGAGGCGCCGGACACCAGGCTGCTCCTCCTGATCACACCGGGGGCGCACGGCCACGAAGGCATGTTCGCCGAGCTTGGCCGACCGGCAGAGGACCACGCCGCTCCACCGCAGTCCGAGGAGGCGCCGGACATGGACCTGCTGGTCGGGATCGCGGCGCGTCACGGAACGCGGATCGTCGGGCCGCCGCCAGGACCCGAGGTCAGCTGACGACGCTACAAGCCGACTCTAGACCGAAGTTACGTGATCTTGAAACGGTGAACCCCTGTTGACCAGGGGGTTCACCGTTTTGGGGTTCGCGGTTCTGTCTACTTCAGGGTGAGCGGGACCGGCTGGTCGAGTAGCTCGAACGCTTGCCGCGGGGTCGGGGTGGGC
>JACCUZ010000007.1 GCA_013698395.1 Sporichthyaceae bacterium | reverse complement strand
GGGAACTTCTTGTACACGGCGTTGATGTAGTCAAGGACAGTCGCACCGACACCGGCGATGCCGACCACGCCTGGGATATCGGCCACCGCGTCATCGACCCGTTGCACGACCTCGGCCTTCGTGGAGTCGACGGCCTCCTCGGTGGGGATCACTGCCACCAGTGCGGTATTCCCGGTGCGCCATCCGGGCGACTCCGGTGCCAGGGCGGCCGCGACACCGTCGACGCTGCCGGAGCGCTGCACCACCTCCGCGGCCGAGCCTGTCGCGTCGGGACCTTTCACGAGGACCTCGAGCGGCGACACGACGCCGGAGGGGACGCCGCCGTCTCGCAGGGTCTGCAGATTGTCGTGAGCCGGACCGCTGCTCGCGAGCGACGACGTCTGCGCCTGCCCGATCTTTATTCCGAAGATGGGCACCACCAGGGCCGTCAGCAGAACGAGCGCCACCGCGACGGCAACCCACCGCCAGCGCACGATGAGCCGCGCCCAGGCGGACCACGCTCGCGACGGCTGACCCTCGTGGCGGATCCGCGGCCAGTCGACGCGCGGCCCGATGCCGCCCAGCATCGCCGGCAGCAGGGTGAGGATCACCAGCGTGCTCACCAGCGGGATCAGCATGCCGCCGACTCCCATGCTGCGCAGCAGCGGCACCGGGATCACCAGCAGGGCGCACAGGCTGATCGCCACGGTCCCGGCGCTGGCGACCACGGCATGCCCTGCGTACTGCATGGACAGGACCACCGCCTCGTGGTTGTCGCGTCCATGTGCACGCTCCTCCCGCCAGCGGTTCACGACCAGCAGTGAGTAGTCGACGGCCACGCCCAGTCCGACCAGCGCGATGAGGAACTGCACGACGAAGCTGATGTCGGTGACGTACGTGCCCAACAGGACGATCGTGAACGTCGTGAGGATCGACACCGCCGCGACGAGCAGCGGCACGAGCGCGAGGAATGAAGCAAAAAGGAACGTGAGGACCGCCAGGGCGCCGAGCCCACCGATGAGCGTGTCGACGAGCAGGCTCGGCGCCTCGGGGTCATCGGAGCCCTGGGCGAGCAGGTTGTAACCGGTCACGCCCCAGGTCAGGCCGGTCTCCTCGGTCGCCTGCTCGAGGATCGGGCGCATCGCGACGTCTGGACCGACGTCGGTGAAGCTGGTGAACGGTGTCGGGTAGACCAGCGCATAAGTCGTGCGGCCGTCGTCGGTGAGGAAGATGGGATCCTCGGTGTCGGCGTAGCTGAGGATCCTGGTCTTGGGCAGCGCGGCCTGCACCTGATCGAGGACCGGGGTGATCCGGTCGAGCTCCTCCTCGACCGTCGACCCGTCCGGCACGGTGACCACGGCGATCGTCGGAGGGTTGGAGCCGCCGTTGCCGTAGGTCGCCAGGATCTGCTTCTCGGTCTCGTACCCAGGCTGACCTGGCAGCGAGAAGTCGACGGTGAGGCGCTCCGACGTGCGCCCTGCGGCGCCGATGCCCACGACGAACATGACGAGCCAGAACAGCATCACCAGCCGGCGATGACGCAGAACGAACTCGGCGAGGCGGATCATTGCTTCTCCCAGGGCTGAGGACACGGAGGCGAGACGGGCAGCACGCTAGGGGAGAGGTCCGACAGCGTCCACGCAGTTCTTCCAGTGTTCAAGTCACCCGCAGCCACACCGCGGTGTCAGCCGGCACCACGTCATCGACCGGTCCACTTGCGAGGAGCACCTCTTCGTGATCGGGAATGGGGAGCGGCTCGGGTCCCAAGTTGACTGCACAGACCACCGCGTCCGGGCCGTCGTTGCGGCGGAGGACCAAGGCCGTCGGAGGCGCGTCCAGCCAGGTGAGCGACGCTCCCTCCAGCAGCCGGCGACGCAGCCGCAGCGCAGACCGGTAGAGGTCAAGCGTCGACCCGGTCGCTCCGTCCTGGGCCTGGACGGACAGGTCGGCCCAGTGCGCCAGCTGCGGCAGCCAGGGCTCCCCGGCACCGAATCCGAGCGACGGTCCGTCGGTCGACCACGGCACCGGCACCCGACAGCCGTCACGGCCGCGGACCGTGTGGCCGGAGCGCTTCCACGTCGGGTCCTGGAGCAGCTCGTCGGGCAGGTCGGTGATCTCCTCGAGACCGAGCTCTTCACCCTGGTAGACGTAGGCGCCGCCGGGCAGCGCCAGCATGAGCAGGGCGGCAGCGCGGGCACGTCTCAGGCCGGTCTCACCACCGCCGTAGCGCGTCACCTCCCGCTCGACGTCGTGGTTGGCCAGCACCCAAGTCGTGGGGGCGCCAACGGCCGAGTCCGCGACCAGGCAGCGGTCGATGACCGTACGCAGCGCGCCCGCGTCCCAGTCCGACTTGAGGAAGTCGAAGTTGAAGGCGCTGTGCAGCTCGTCCCCACGCACGTAGCGGGCCCGACGCTCCGCAGTCGCCACCCACGCCTCGCCGACGAGCATCCGGTCCCCGGCGTAGGAGTCGGTCACCTGCCGCCATCCGCGGTAGACGTCGTGCACCTCGTCACGGTCCCAGAACGGGTGGTCGATGCGCTTGGTCGGTTCCAAGATGTCCTCAGGTTCCTCTCCGACGTCTGGCATCTCGGGGTCTTTGGCGAGCCCGTGCGCGACGTCGATGCGGAAACCGTCGACGCCGCGGTCGAGCCAGAACCGCAGGACGTCGTGGAACTCCTCGATCACCTCGGGGTGGGTCCAGTCGAGGTCAGGCTGTTCGGGGGCGAAGAGGTGGAGGTACCACTGCCCGTCGGGCACGCGCTGCCATGCCGGTCCGCCGAAGACGGACAGCCAGTCGTTGGGAGGCTGCTCGCCGTTGGGGCCGCGGCCTTCGCGGAATATGTATCGGGCCCGGGCCGGTGATCCCGGTGAAGAAGCCAGGGCCGCCCGAAACCACGCGTGCTGATCCGAGGTGTGGTTGGGGACCAGGTCGAGAACCACCCGAAGGCCCGAGGCGTGGGCTTCCTCGACAAGCTTCTCGGCCTCGGCGAGGGAGCCGAACAGCGGGTCGATGTCGCGGTAGTCGGCCACGTCGTAGCCGCCATCGGCCATCGGCGAAGGGTAAAAGGGCGTCACCCAGATCGCGTCGACTCCGAGGTCGGCGAGGTAGGGCAGTCGGGAGCGGATGCCGGCCAGGTCGCCGATGCCGTCACCGTCGGAGTCGGCGAAGCTGCGGATGTAGATCTGGTAGATGACGGCGGTACGCCACCAGGCGTCGGAGGAGTGGCTCACCTGTCCGAGTGTGGCAACCCGGTACGGCGCGGGGTGAGGGCGGGGGGCACCGATACCTCCGCGACCCGCTGCGGGCTGTCGTGATCGCTGTTGACCATGCTGTGCGCCGCCATCACGAGGTACTCCCACAGCTGCGTCTCGAGCTCCGGGCGCAGGCCGAGCGAGTCCAGCGCACCGCGCATGTTCCGCAGCCACGCGTCCCGCTCGGTGATGCCGATCCGGAACGGCGCGTGGCGCATCCGCAGCCGGGGGTGCCCACGTTCGACGGAATACGTCTTCGGTCCGCCCCAGTACTGCACGAGGAACATCCGCAGGCGGTCCTCGGCCGGTCCGAGGTTCTCGGGGTACAGCGGACGCAGCACCGGGTCGCTCGCCACACCGGCGTAGAAGTCGGACACCAGCCGGCGGAACACCGGCTCTCCGCCGACCGCGTCGTAG
>JACCUZ010000472.1 GCA_013698395.1 Sporichthyaceae bacterium | reverse complement strand
GAGCTAGGGCTGGGGGGACGAACCGGGCACAACGGTCGCTGGCCGGGCTCAAGATCGGTCGCGCCCACGCCGAACACCCAAGCGAGCAGTGCCGTCAAGCAGGGGCGGGCCGCTAACGGCTCGCCAGGGAACCCGATGCTGCGTGACCGCCCACGGGCCGCTGTACCGCTGAAGACCGCTGTCCTCCTCTACGGCGCCGGCGTGCTGGCGTTGGCGCTGGTCACGACGCTGGAGATCGGCTCGCCCGACCACCGCCGGCTCCTGCTCAACAGCGCCTTCCTCCTCGGCACGCTTGTCTTCTTCGTCGCGTCCGTGGCCCGGGTCGCGTCACCGGTCGGGCGGGACCGCCGCGGCTGGCTGCTGCTGGGGACCGCCACCAGCTTGCTCTGGGGCAACGCGTGGTGGTTCTGGTACCAGGAGATCGCCGCGGCCCAGCCCTACCTGTCCTGGGCCGACGCCGGCTACCTCGCCGGGCTCTGCTTGCTCGCCGGCGTTGTCTGGACCTACCTGCCGAGAACCGGAGACAGGGCGGCAACCGCGAGGTTCGTCCTGGACGGCCTCCTGGTGGGCCTGGGCCTCTTCACGGCCCTTTTCATTCTGTACGTCGACAAGTCGCTGGAGGCCTCTGCAGCGACGTCGTTGCTGGCAACGGCGGTCTCGGTGTCCTACCCCCTCATCGAGGCCGGGCTGCTCACGCTGGTGATCCTCGCGCTGCGCAATGGAGCGGGCGCCGACCGGTCGTTGCAGCGGATCTGCCTGGCCCTGGGCGCGTACCTGGTGGCCGACATCGGCTGGAACTACACGATCCTCCACGGCGGCTACCAGGCGGGGTCCGCCCCATTCGACGCCAGCTGGGTGCTCGCGTACGGGGTTCTCGCCCTGGCCGCGTGGACACCGGCCTCGTACGGACCGGCCCTGCCCGGCAGACGGCACGGCCTTGGCGCCACCATCAGCCCGGTGGCCCTCGCCTTCAGCGCCGCCACGGCGCTGCTCGTTGCCAACCATGACGGTGTCGACGCGTTCCACGTCGTCCTTGTGGCGCTCTTCGGGGTGCTCACGGTTGCCCGCCAGGCACTGATGGCTCGCGAGCTGCTGGCGCTAAACGACTCCCTCGCCACAGAGGTGAGGGAACAGACCAAGCAGCTGCGGACCAGCCGCGACGGCATGGCGCACCTGGCGATGCACGACGCCCTGACCGATCTCCCGAACCGCCGGCTCCTACTGCAGACCCTGGAGCTCGCGTCCCGGCCGGCCCACCTGGGCGGGCGACCGCACGCCTTGCTGCTCATCGACCTCGACAACTTCAAGGGCGTCAACGACGGCCTGGGCCACGACGTCGGTGACGAGATGCTGCGTCACGTGGGCCACCGGCTGCAGGCGGCGATGAGGGCGGGTGACCTGGTGACCCGCTTGGGAGGGGACGAGTTCGCGGTGGTGCTACGCGACGTGGACCAGCCCACGGCGCGCCACGTCGCCGAACGCTGCCTGGAGGCCATCCGGCAGCCGATCAGCGTGTCCGGTCACGACCGCCTGATGGCACGGGCCAGCGCCGGGGTTGTCCTATGCGGTCCGGGCGACGACCCCCGCAACAGCCTGCGCCGGGCCGACGTCGCGATGTACGCCGCCAAGGAGAACGGGCGCAACCGCGTGGAGGTCTACGACGTCGAGGTGCACAACGCCGTCGTGGACATGCACCAGCTCGAGTCCGCCCTGTTCCTCGCGCCCGCGAATGGTGAGCTGGTCCTGCACTACCAGCCGGTCGTCGACCTCGGCAGCGGGCGAAGTGTCGGCTACGAGGCACTGGTCCGGTGGCAGCACCCGGAGCGGGGCCTGATCCCGCCGGACAAGTTCATCCCGCTGGCCGAGCGCATCGGGGCCATCGACGCCATCGGGCTCTGGGTCCTCGAGCAGGCATGCGGCCAACTGGCCACCTGGTTGGAAGCCGATCCGACACAGACGCTGCGGCTCTCGGTCAACCTCAGCCCCCTCCAGCTGGAGAGCGGCAATCTCGTACGTGACATCGAAGCCGTCCTCGCCCGCACGGGGGTGCCCGCGGACCGGCTGGTCCTGGAGGTGACGGAGTCCGCCCTGCACAGCGCCCAAGACGCACGCCAGGTTCTGAGCCGGCTGCGCGACCTGGGAGGGACCATCGCGCTCGACGACTTCGGCAGCGGGTACTCCTCGCTGGGCCAGCTGCGCGACATGCCGGTCGACATGCTCAAGATCGACAAGTCCTTCGTGCAGAACCTGTCCGGGGACTCGCAGGGCCGGGCCTACCTGCGCACGATCGTCAAGCTCGGTCAGATCCTCGGCATGACCGTGTGCGCCGAGGGCATCGAGGAGCGAGCCCAGCGCGACGTGCTCTACTCCCTTGGCTGCGATCTGGGGCAGGGCTGGCTGTTTGGCCGTCCCGTCCCGGCCGGGGAGGTGGACGTGGCCGGCGCGCGTCCGCTCGCATCTGGCGCCAGTCACGCCGTCTGACGCCGGTCACGGTCGGACCTGACCGCTCTGGCGCACTTCCTTGTGGATCCGCTTCCACTCGCTCTCGGCGCGGCGGGCGTCATCTCTGCATTGATCCGTCGCCGTCGGGGAGAATGTTCGCGTTGAGGCGGAAGAAGTTGGTGGGGTCGTACGTGTTCTTGACGGCGACGAGCCGCTTCCACTTCTCGGCTCCGTAGGCCTTGTCGCGAACTCGGTCGGCAGTGTCGTCGCTGGTGAAGTTGACATAGACGCCTTGGCTGTGGGGCTCGAGTGCCCCGAAGAAGTCTCGGACCCATTGCACGTGACGATCTGGCTCTGGATCGTCGGGCTGCCAGGCGGCGACGATGTTGATGTCGTGTGCTGCGCCCCGGTGGGCGAACGCGGTTGCGTCGGCGGGGACCCGGGCGACGGCGCCGCCCTGGGTGAAGATCGGAATGCCGGTGAAGGGCGAGGTGATCGCCGACGCGTGTTCAACGATGGCTTCGATTGTGTCGTCGGTGAGCGGCGGCAGCTTGTGCGACTTCCAGTAGTAGTGGAGACCATGCGGCACGGCGGCGTCGATCATCCTCTGGTGGGCCACGTACGGTCTCGTAGCGACGGCGTCGACCGCGGGGGTGCCGAACCCGCGGATGCGCCGGACCAGCGTCTCGCCCTCGTCGACGGGGCCGGCCCAGCACAGGACGAGGGCGATGATCGCCTTGCCGTGGAGGGCCGCGGGTATCACCGGGAGCGGTGGCGCTAGCCGCAGGTTCGCCATGACACCGAGCTCGTCGGGCGCCTCGGCGGCGAGCTCGCGAAGCAGGTTGAGGACCTCCGGAGCGTCGTCCATCGGCCAGGCGACCATGCCTGCGAGCACTGTGGGTC
>JACCUZ010000449.1 GCA_013698395.1 Sporichthyaceae bacterium | reverse complement strand
CCGCCTCTGTCATCGACCAAGGTCTGTACTTCGCGATGAACAGCCCTGCGGGGGCCACCGGAGGCGAGCCGGGAACCGCCGCGGAGTTCGTCCGCACCCTCGGTTTCACGATCACCCCGGCCGACCTGAGTGGCGCGGCACAGTCCATCCAGGAGGAGAGCCTGATCTCCCGCACCGGTGGCGCGCCCACCCTGGCCTTCGGCATCTCACTGATCTTCACCGAGGCGTTCGGCGGTGGCCTCGCCGCGTTCTGGTACCACTTCGCGATCATGTTCGAGGCCCTGTTCATCCTCACCGCCGTCGACGCCGGAACCCGCGTCGGCCGCTTCATGCTGCAGGACACGATCGGCAATGTCTGGCCCAGGTACGCCGACATGTCCTGGAAGCCGGCCTCCTGGTCCGCCAGTGCGGTGGTCGTCGGGCTGTGGGGCTACATGCTGTACGTGGGGGTGACCGACCCCCTCGGTGGCATCAACCAGCTGTTCCCGCTGTTCGGCATCTCCAACCAGCTGCTCGCGGCCATCGCTCTGACCTTGTGCGTGACGCTGATGTTCAAGCACGGCAAGGCCAAGTGGGCCTGGGTTCCCGGCATCGCTCTCGCCTGGGACCTGACCACCACGATGACCGCCAGCTGGCAGAAGGTCTTCTCCAGCGACCCCAGGATCGGCTACTTCGAGCAGCGGTCGGCTTTCCAGGCGGCGCTGGACAAGGGGGACCTGCTCCCGCCGGCGACAGACGTAAACCAGATGCAGCAGGTCATCACGAACTCGACGGTGAACGGCGTCTTGCAGGCACTCTTCGCGTTGCTGACCTTGACCGTGGTCCTGAGTGCGATCCCCATCTGGATCAAGGCCTTCAAGAGTGGCGGGCTCCCGACCACGGAGTTCCCGCACGAGCCCTCGCGCATTGTCGCGCCGTCCGACTTCTTCGCGACCAAGCATGAGAAGGAGGCCGTCCGCGAGTACGAGGCCTCTCAGCGAGAGCTGGTCGGTTCCGGAGGGCGGCGATGAGGACCGCCGTCCTCGCGGCCGGTCGCGGGATCCGGTGGTATCTCAAGCAGGCGACCGGCGAAGCCAAGTGGGACGAGTACCTCGACGGCTGCCGCAGTGAGGACCGCGAGCCGATGTCGCGCCGCGACTTCGAACGACACCGCAGCGAGCACCGGGAGAACAACCCCCAGTCCCGCTGCTGCTGACGGTAAGTGACGAGCCGCCGGCGGCTATCCGGTCTCGGCCGCGAACTTCTCCACGTGCTCGGTGCGGCCCGCGACGATGAGCAGGTCCCCGGGGTGTACGAGGGTGTCGGCCTGGGCGTAGGTGAAGTCCTGACCCTGGGTCTTCACCCCAACGATCGTCACACCGTAACGACGGCGCAGCGCCGACTCCGTCAGCGTCTTGCCGAAGGTCTCACGGGGTGCCTTGATCTTGACGATCGCGAAGCCGTCGTCGAACTCGATGAAGTCGATGATCTTCCCGGACAGCAGGTGGGCGACCCGTTGGCCCGTCTCGTGCTCGGGGCGGACGACGTGGCGGGCACCGACCCGCTCGAGGATGCGGGCGTGCGGAGCGCTGATCGCCTTCGCCCAGATCTCCTCGACCCCGATGTCGACGAGCACGGAAGTCGCCAGCACGCTCTGCTCGATATGGGTGCCGATCGCGATCACCCCGATGTCGAAGTCCTTCGCGCCCACCTGACGCATCGCGTCCTCGTTCGTCGCGTCGGCCTGCACGACGTGGGTGATCCGGCCCGACCATTCCTGCACGAGGCTGGCGTCGCCTTCGACAGCCAACACCTCCCGCCCGTAGCTCTCGAGCGTCTCGGCCAGCGCGCCGCCGAAGCGGCCGAGCCCGACAACAAGGATCGCGTCGTCCCTCAGTTTTTTAGCCAACGATGGGTCGCTCCTCCGGCAGTCGATAGAGCCGCTGGCGCTCGCGCAGGGCCAGCGCCGAGGCCAGTGTGACGCTTCCCGTGCGCCCGATGAACATGAGCGCAACCAGAAGGTAGTGGCCCGCCGCAGGCAGGTCGGCGGTGATGCCCGTGGACAGGCCGACGGTGGCAAAGGCCGAGACCACCTCGAAGAGCACACGATCGAGGTCGAGCCCGGTGATCAAAAGCATGAAGAAGGTGCCGGTGACGACGCAGGCGACGCCGATCAGAGCCACCGAGACGGCCTGACGTAGGACGGCCTCGGGAATCCGCTTGCCGAACGCGTCGGTCGAGGGCTCGCCGCGCGCCTCGGACAGGATCGCGAAGAACAGCAACATGAACGTCGTCACCTTGATGCCGCCGGCGGTGCTGGCACTTCCGCCACCGATGAACATCAGGATGTCTGTGACCAGCCAGCTGGTCTCGTGCATCTGAGAGTAGTCAAGGGAGTTGAACCCGACGGTCCTCGGCATAACGCCCTGGAAGAAGCCGGCCAGCACCTTGCCGGGGGTGTCCAACTGGCCGAGAGTTGCGGGGTTGCGCCACTCCAGCATGGTGATGACGGCCGAGCCAGCGACGAGAAGCAGGCCGTAGGTGAGCAGGGTCGTCTTGGTGTGCACCGACCAGCGGCGCGGGGTGCGTAGCTCGCGGCGCAGCTCGAAGAGGACGGGAAACCCGAGCCCACCGAGGATGACCGCCGCCGCGATCGGCAGGCAGATGAACGGGTCAGTGACGAAACCCACGAGGTTGTCGCTCCACAGCGCGAAGCCGGCGTTGTTGAAGGACGAGACGGCGTGGAAGATCCCTAGGTACGCCGCCCTGCCGACCGAGTAGTCGTAGGTCGTCCAGAAGCGCAGGAAGAGTGCGAGTGCAGTGAGCGACTCCACGACCAGCGTGGTGCGGGCGACACCAGTGAGCACTCGTCGTACGTCGCCCAGCCCGAGCGACTTGGTCTCCGCGGCGGTGAGCAGCCGGGTGCGCAGCCCGAGCCGCCGCGAGACCAGCAGCCCCAGCAGCGACGCGCCCGTCATGATGCCGAACCCGCCCGCCTGGATCCCGCCGAGGATCGCGAGCTCGCCGAAGGTCGACCAGTGCCTGGCGGTGTCCACGACGGTCAGACCCGTCACGCACACCGCTGACGTCGCCGTGAAGAGCGCCTGGCGGAACGTCGTCGGAGGCTCGCCGGGCACCTGCGCGATCGGGAGCCAGAGCAGCAGCGTGAAGACCGAGACAGCGAAAGCGAAAGCCGTGACAACCACCTGAGCTGGGTGGTGCGGTCGCAGCGTCAGGAGCCACTGCGTGGGGTGGCGACGGCGACGGCGCATCCGCCGACGCTAGCGCCACCGCTTCCACATCTCTGTCCGCGGGCCGCCCTGCATCCGCGCCGGAGTCCCTCGAGAGCTCGCTCGGCGCCGCTACTCGACCAGCTGCCCGACCTGGTCCCAGAGCAGGACAGCGGAGAACCCGCCGTAGAACACGACTGCCCACATCAGGGCGCCCAGACGCCCGCCGCTTACCCGTATCTCCCGCGGCAGCATCCCACGGTTGAGCTGGATGAGCAGGACGGAGTAGACGAACATCACCAGGCCGTTGAGCGATGACGCAATCACCAGCAGCACCAGCGGCTGGTCCATTCCGGAGAGCAAGATGAGCGAGCCGAAGGCGATCTCCAGCCAGACGACGGTGAAGTACAGCCGGCTCTCGCTCCACCGGTCGTTCTCCCGCAACGGGCCGATCTTGAGCACGTCGGCGGTGACCCGCCCGACCATGTCGAGCACGGCGAGGTTGGTGGAGTACAGCACGACGGCGCCGATCAGCCAGAAGATGGCCCCCAGCACCGAGTTCTTCTCCTTGAGGGCCTCACCCTCCAACTTGATGAAGTCGAAGCTCTCGGCCTCGCCGCCTGTGCCGACAGTGACGTACGTCAGGGTCATGAGCACCAACAGCGCGAAGGCTCCGATGACGAAGAAGGTGAAGAACTGCTCGCGGTCTGCTACGCGCCACCAGCCGCGCCAGCGCCGCATGTTCTCCTCGTCGCGGCGGAAGAAGTAGCCGGTCGTCGGCGCCGCTATCTCCTCGCCGGTGAACGGCGACACGATCTTCGGCAGCCGGGAACCCATCCCGAGGCCCTTGTCCCGGACCCAGTTGGACTGGACGAGGTTGAGGGCCCCTCCGGCGCCGGCGAACGCGACCGCCCCGAGCAGCGTGGCGATGGGGATCTGGGTCACCGCGTCCGGGACCTTGTCCAGCTCGACGAAGCCGCGACCCAGCGCGGCGTACCCGTCCAGTCCCAGCAGCGCAACCGCCGCATAGATCAGGAAGAGGACGATCAGCGCAACCATGAAGAACTGGATCTTCTCCACGGTCTGGTACACGACCGGCGCCGGCGTGGAACACGTTGGCGACCCGAACCCCCGGACCGGACAGCTCGGCGATGCCGCGCAGGACGGTGGGCAGCGCCGTGCGGGGAATCACGCCGTCCTGGACGATGTAGTCCGGGCTGATCCGTCCGACCGCCGCGAACGCCGACTTGCGGCCCTTCCAGAACAGGGCCCGCTCGACGTCGTCGGCGGCGAGCGGATCTCGAAGGCCCCGTTGCCAGCGCAGTGTTGCTCGACCTCGGCGAACTGCGCCGCCACGTCCGCCACAGGCCCGTCGAGCTCCACGATGAGCACCGCGCCGGCGCCGGCCGGGTAGCCGCAGGCCACTGCCGCCTCCGCGGCCTCGATAGCCAGCGCGTCCATCATCTCGATGGCCGCGGGAACGACACCGGCGCCGATGATGGCTGACACCGCAGCGCCAGCCTCGTCGGTGGACCGGAAGCCAGCGAGCAGGGTGCGCACGGCCTCGGGTGCGCGCATGAGGCGCACCGTCACCTCGGTGGCGATGCCGAGGGTGCCCTCAGACCCGACGAAGGCGCCGATGAGGTCGTAGCCGGGCGCGTCGGGTGCCCGCCCCCCCAGTCGTACGACCGAGCCGTCGGGGACGACGACCTCGAGACCCGTCACGTGATTGGTGGTGAAGCCGTACTTCAGACAATGCGCCCCGCCGGAGTTCTCCGCCACGTTCCCACCGATGGAACACACCTGCTGGCTGGAAGGGTCGGGCGCGTAGTAGTAGCCGTCCGGCGCCGCCGCCCGGGTGACCTGCAGGTTGATGGCTCCCGGCTGGACCACGGCCCGCTGGTCGGCCGCGTCGACCTCGAGGATGTCGCGCATCTGCGAGGTCACGACCAGCACGCCGTCCGCCCGCGGCAACGCACCGCCGGACAGCCCCGTGCCCGAGCCACGGGCGACGTAGGGCACCCCATGGTCGATGCAGGCGCGCACGACCGATGCCACGTGCGCGGTGGTGCGGGCCAGGACCGCCACAGCGGGCGTCACCTTGTAGTGCGCCAGCCCGTCGCACTCGTAGGTCCGCAGCTGCTGGCGGTCGGTCAGGACCTGTTCGTGCCGAGCTCTGCCCGCAGCCGACCCACCAGAGCGTCGAGGGCCATGTCAGGGCCTCACGGCATCCGTTCGTACGCGGGCAACGTGAGGAACTCGGCGAAGTCGTCGGCCAGCGCCATCTCGGTGAACAGCGACCGCGCCTCTTCCCAGCCACCCTCGGCGAACGCGTCCCCCACCTTCTCGCGAATCGCGTCCATCTCCTCCTCGACGATCCGCTCGACCAGCTGTCGGGTGACCGTCTGGCCGTCCTCCAGCGCGACGGAATTGTGCAGCCACTGCCACACCTGGGAGCGGGAGATCTCCGCGGTGGCGGCGTCCTCCATCAGGTTGTTGATGGCGACGGCGCCGGTGCCGCGGAGCCACGCCTCCAGGTACTGGATCCCGACGCTGACGTTGCTGCGCAGCCCAGCCTCGGTGACCGCCCCGGGCGCGCTGGCCACGTCGAGCAGCTGTTCCGCGTTCACCGACACGTCCTCGCGGGCCTTGTCGAGCTGGTTCGAGCGGTCCCCGAGCACTCCGTCGAACACCTCGGTGCACAGCGGGACCATCGCGGGGTGGGCGACCCACGAGCCGTCGAACCCGTCACCCGCCTCGCGGGCCTTGTCGTCGCGTACCTTGTCGAACGCGGCCTTGTTGACCGTCTCGTCCTTGCTCGGGATGAACGCTGCCATGCCGCCGATCGCGTGAGCGCCGCGCTTGTGGCAGGTGCGCACGAGCAGCTCGGTGTAGGCCCGCATGAAAGGCACCGTCATCGTCACCGAGTTCCGGTCGGGCAGCAGGAAGTCACGCCCCCGCGTCCGGAACTTCTTGATAACAGAGAACATGTAGTCCCACCGCCCGGCGTTCAGGCCCGCCGAGTGGTCGCGCAGCTCGTAGAGGATCTCCTCCATCTCGAAGGCGGCAGGATAGGTTTCGATCAGCACCGTCGCCCGTATCGTTCCGTGCGGGATCCCCAGCGCGTCCTGGGCGTGGACGAACACGTCGTTCCACAGCCTGGCCTCTAGGTGGCTCTCCATCTTGGGCAAGTAGAAGTACGGCCCGAGCCCCGCGTCGATCTGCCGCTGCGCGCAGTGGAAGAAGTACAACGCGAAGTCCATGAGACTGCCCGACGTGCGCGCGCCATCGACCAGGATGTGCTTCTCCGGCAGGTGCCATCCGCGCGGCCGCACGACGATCGTGGCGAGCTGGTCCTTGAGGGCGTACGACTTACCCTCCGGCGACGTGAAGTCGATGCGCCGGTCGACCGCGTCCCGCAGGTTGAGCTGGCCCTCCACCATGTTCTCCCACAGCGGGGTGTTGGCGTCCTCGTGGTCGGCCAGCCACACCCGGGCGCCGGAGTTCAACGCGTTGATGGTCATCTTCCGGTCCGTCGGCCCGGTGACCTCGCAGCGCCGATCGACCAGCCCCGGCGCCGGGTCGGCCACCCGCCACGAGTCGTCCTCACGAACGTCCTTGGTCTCGGTGAGGAAGTCCAGCGTCCCCCCCGCCGCCAGCTCGTCGTAGCGCTGGGCACGAAGGTCGAGCAGCTCCCGCCGGCGCCCGTCGAAACGGCGGTGCAGGTCGGCCAGGAAGGCGAGCGACTCCTCGGTCAGCACCTCGTCGTAGCGGTCCTTCATCGGACCGTCGATGCGGACGCCGTCCGGCAGCGCGGGTGTGGTCATGCTGGACTCCTCACGGTCGAGCAGGGCGTACGTCGACCATGCGCACGAGCGGAGCCTACTGACCGCCAGGCGTCTCGTGAAGATGGCGTGTTGACTCAACCATAGGAACCTCCGCGGTCCATACCCCGCTGGAGCCATCTTGGACGGATGCCACCGGTCTCGAGCCGGCGCCCCGTCGTCGCCTGACAAGGGAAGGGTTGGCATTAGGCCTCGTGGCCGGCGGCCCCATGTGACTAGTCCAGCCAGTCCGCGACCGACCGCGCGAAGTCCCGCAGGTCATCCAACCCTTGCAGGCGTGCGATGACGACCGAGTCGTCGACGTCGACATACTCGTGCACGAGCACGTTGCGGAAGCCAACGGCTCGGCGCATCTGGCCGGAGAGGGCACTGCCCAGGACCCCGCGCGACCCCAGAAGCTCGATCGCCTGGCCGTTGGTCGTGGGGGGACCCCAGCCTTCCGCTGCGCAGATGTGCTGAGCCACGTCGACAGCGGCCTCGATGGCCGTGACGAAGTGATACTTCACACCCGCGAGCCACATCGGGTCCGAGCGTCTCTCCGACGACGAGTCCGCCTCGGTCTCCAACCTCGAGACGTCATCCGTCATTGCCCGAAGGAGTCGCAGGACCCGGGTCTCATCGACCACGGCGCAGGCTCTCGGCGAACTCGCGGTGGCTGCGCTCGATTCGCGGACGCTCGTCGGCGTAGATCTTGCGGGTCGTGGCCAGCCATCGCACGCGCTGGACGGGGTCGTCGTCGAAGAGGAGCGAGCCTTCCAGCGCCACGCGGCCGGCGAGCTCCAGCGGAGCCTGGTTGAGGACCAAGAGGTCGACTCCCACTGGCAGCAGGACCTCGAAGGACTGCGGCGGCTCCGTCGGCCACCAGGCGCCCACGTCAACGTCGGAGTCCGCACGCTGGTCACCACGGGCCCTGCTGCCGAAGACGAAAGCGAAGGCCGCCCCGTGGCTCCGCAGGGTTTCCGTGACCGACGTCAGCCAGGCATCGGACGCCGGTTCGGGCATGCGGTCATCGTGGCACAACCTCCCAGTCGAGCCGCCGGCCCAGGACCGGCGTCGCGTCATACCGGTGCCGCCTAGGTGGGCACGCAATGTCAATGGCCAAGTCGTGGTCCCCGCTGGTGGCCAGGAAAGTCCCCACTCTCGCGTGATGGGTAGGGCGTCGAGGGGCGGCCTCCTGAGCGGGTGCGGCTTCGGGCATCCGATAGCTCTCGCCTTCGGTGGCGACGACATGACGCTCCGAGGGAAATCAGCCAGCCTTCTGCACGGGGATGTGCACGTTGTGTCAGCCCAGCCCGTAACCGGGTGCTGGGAAGGCAGACGACCCGTCGCGTTACCCTTCGTCCCGCCTACGGCCGCACCGCTCGCACTGTGCCACGGCAACCGTGCGGTTCGAGCATCGGTCACCGATGAGAGATGCCTCCCCGGTCCCAGGGCGGGGTGTCGCCCATTTTGCGGTAGTACTTCGCCAGGTGCGACTTGACGCGGTCGATGTCGACACTTGGCAGGTTGATGCCGCCGCGGGAGCCGTCCATGACCGCGCCGGCCGCCATCACCGCTCGCGGAACCGCGGTCAGCTTTCCGGCAATGACGTCGGCAATGAGCAGCTTGTATGAGCTGAAGTTCTCGGGCTTGCTCTCGTCGTACCAGACGTGCGCGTCGCGGTACTTCGCGTTAGGCACATCCTCGGCTTGTGCCCACTTGCGTCCCCGTTTCTCGGCAGCGTTCCCATCCCACTTTCGATCTCGATCCGCCAACGGCAGGTCCTGGAAGTGCGGCACAGCCATGGCAATTCTCCTTTGTCGGAGGGGGCTTCCATGGTGCCGCGGTCGAACTGGATCTCCAATCCGGCCGTCCGACGACCACCGCACCGTGGAAGCGGGGCACCAATAGGGCCATGGACTGGTGGAGCCGCCTGTCGGAGTCGAACCGACGACCTACGCATTACGAGTGCGTCGCTCTAGCCGACTGAGCTAAGGCGGCGGGCGGTCGAGGTCGCGGCCCCGACACGGTCGCCGAGTCTAAGGCATGCCCTGGGCTCGGAAGGTCAGCCGCTCATCA
>JACCUZ010000180.1 GCA_013698395.1 Sporichthyaceae bacterium | reverse complement strand
CCCGGGTGTCGTCGCCCCGCCCGGGGGCTTCGACCTTGATGACGCGCGCCCCGAGGTCCCCGAGCATCATCGTCGCGTGCGGTCCCGCCAGGGCGCGGGACAGGTCGACGACGAGGGTGCCCGCCAGTGGGCCCTGGGTGCGGTCGCTCGCCGGCACGTCCTACAGCCAGCCGGGCGCGACAACTGCGGCCCAGACGAGCAGCGGCCCCACTGCGACGACGATCGCGCTGTAGCCGAGGATCTGCTTGTAGAACCTCTCCTCGTCGATCGTGTCGGGCCGGTTGGCCACCATCAGGGCGCCGTTGGTGGAGAACGGACTCACGTCGACGATCGTGGAGGCGACGGCAAGAGCGGCCACCACGGCGACGGCACTGAGGTCGCCGGCTGCGATCAGCGGGACGGCGATCGGAATGATGATCGGCAGCAGGGCGGTCGAGGAGGCGAACGCCGAGACCACTCCGCCGACGTAGCACAGGACCAGGGCGCCGATCAGCACCGAGCCGAGCCCAGCCGCCCACGTGCCGACGTACTCCGGGGTTCCGGCGGCTTCGAGGATGGCCGCGAACGTGCTGACGCCCGCCACCAGCAGCACCGTCGACCAGGCGATCTGGGAGATCGCCCCCTTCTGCGCCTGGGGGAACAGGGCGGTGAGGACGACGGCGGCGGTGATCGCGACGAAGCCGATGTTGCGGTCGAAGAGGAGCGCGAGGACCGCCACCACGGCGAACGCCGCCAGCGTGACGCCCTGGTCGACCGATATCCCCGACGACGTGTCGGTCGCGGGCTTCGCGGTGGCCACGGTGCTGCCGCCGGCGTGCGGCCCGGAGCTGCCCGCACCTCCGTTTGGGCGGTCGGCGACTGCGGGCTCGGACTGCTCGTCGGCGTCGATGCGCCTGCCCATCAGCTCGCGTCCGCCGAGAACGGCGAAGAGGACTACGGCGATGGCCAGGTTGACGAACAGACTGGTGAGGAAGATGGCGATCTCGCCGGTGGGCAGGTCGGCGTCAGCCATGACGGCGTTGGTGATGGTGCCGTAGATGCTGATCGGGGAGAAGCCGCCCGCCTGGGCGCCGTGCACGACGAACATGCCCATCAGCAGTGGGCTGATCCGGTAGCGGCCGGCAAACCCGAGCGCGACCGGGCCGATGATGGCGCACGCGGCGGGGCTTGCTGCCCCGATCGCCGTCAGGACACCCGTGACACCGAACATCACCCAGGGGATGAGCACCACGCGACCGCCCACGCCGCGCACCGCCGCACGGACGATGAGGTCGACGGTGCCGTTGTTCTTGGCGATGGCGAACAGGTAGGTGACACCGACGAGCGTAAGGATCAGATCCCCGCTGATGCCGGCGATGATCTCCTTCTCGTCCAGGCCCAGGGAGTACATCCCGACCAGCCAAGCGGCGACGAAGGCAAGCGCCCCCATGTTGATCGGCAGCACCGTGCCGACCACGAAACAACGCGACGAGCGCGATGATGGAAGCCCACTCTGGTGACATCCGCAGTCCTTGTGCTGGGTCGGACGCTGCGCCGACGACATGAGGTGTGGCTGGATTAGTGGACTAGCCAATAGTGCAGTGGACCAGATGTCAATAGACTGCGGATATGGCTGCCGCCGACCGTTTGCGACCAGTGGTGCGGCCCCGCCTGTACGAGCAGGTCGCCCGCCAGATCCTGGAGTGGGTCAGCGCCAACGGCCTTCAGGTCGGTGACCGGTTGCCGGCGGAGCGCGAGCTCGCCGCCGACCTGGGGGTGAGCCGCGCGACGGTGAGCCAGGCGCTCGTGGCGATGGAGGTCGTCGGCATCGTCGCGGTGCGGCACGGGGACGGGGCGTTCCTCGTCGACTCCGTCGGCTCGTCCAAGGTCGTGCAGTCGCTCCGTACGCACGCGCAGCGCATCCCGGAGATCATCGAGGCGCGGGAGGCGCTGGAGACCAAGCTGGCCGCGCTGGCGGCGCAGCGTCGTACCAGAGGCGACATGACACGGATTGATGATGCGCTCGATGTGATGTGGCGCGACATCGACGCCGGTGGCCGAGGTGTCGAGGGTGACGAGCTCTTCCACGCCGCGGTGACCGCGGCTGGCCACTCGCCGTTGTTGGCCCGGCTCATGGCCGAGATCAGCGACCTGATCAGGGAG
>JACCUZ010000373.1 GCA_013698395.1 Sporichthyaceae bacterium | reverse complement strand
CGGCGTGCACCGTGCCGGCAGTGGCCAGGGCGCTGCCAAGCCAGACCACGCCCCGGGGGGCCCCACGGCCACTCATGCCCGCGCCTGCCAGAGCGACCACAGGTACGGCACGACCAGCAACCCCAGCGCGACGCCGCCGACCAGAGCCACCGAGGCTGTCCCGAACCAGAACAGGTTGCCCAGCACGTACCCGACCCAGGTCCAGCCGAGCAGGGCTGCGGGCACCCACTCGTCCCTTGGCGCAGCCGGGTCGTCGCGGGGGAGCAGCGCGGTCAGCAGCAGCATCATCAGCGTGCCGACGGCGAACCACCCGGCGAAGTTCGTCAGCGGGATCCCGTCGACCCCGGGCAGCGCAGGCGTGGGGGAGGCCCACCGCCAGTGTCCGTCGCCGACCATCTGCGGGTCGAGGAACACGTCCCACGCCGTCATCCCGAAGCCCCCGACGAGCGGTGCCCCGAGCCGGGTCAGCCGCTGAGCGGCGAGCAGCACCGGGTAGGCGATCATTGTCCAGGCCAGGGGCACGACCAGGGGTACGTCGAACAGCTCCGGCCCGAGCGAACCCGCGTAGCGGTAGTCGCCGAAGGGCAGCCCGGTCCGCAGCCCCACCGCCTCCGCGACCAGCCCGCCGCCCGCGGTCACGACCACCAGGCCGACCGCCCACCGCACACCGCGATGCACCAGGGCATGGGTCACGCAGGTGGCGAAGAAGAGCACCACGGTGGCCACGGTGACGCGGCGCAGCCACGCGCCCTCGACCAGCGGATAGGCGATCTGCGCGCCGACTGTGCTGAGCGCCAAGAGCCACGGCCCCGACGCGGCGGCTGCGGAGGGTGACCGGCGCGGGCGGCGCACCACGTACGTGCTCATCGTCGTCGCCGTCGACGGCGGTCCGCGAGCACGACCCGCGCAGCCGTGCGCCCGCTCGCGCCGAACACTCCGCCGCCGGGATGGGTGGAGGCGCCGGTGAGGTACAGCCCGCCCACCGGCGTGCGGTAGCCCGCGAGCTCGGGCAAGGGGCGGTAGCCGAACATCGAGTCCAGCCCCATCTCGACGTGCATGACGTTGCCGCGTCGCAGGCCCATCTCGCGTTCCAGGTCCAGCGGCGTCTGCACGTGCATGTGCTCGATGCTGTCGGTGAAGCCGGGTGCGGCATTGTCGACCTGGGCCAGGATCTTGTCCGCCTCGCGGCCTGCGATGTCGTCCCACCGTTCGCCGGTGGACAGCTCGTAGGGGTGCCACTGCGCCCAGGCGGTGATGTTGTGCCGACCGGCCGGGGCGATCGACGGGTCGAGAGCGCTGAACGTCATGAGGAGCACGGCCGGCTCGGTCGGCGTACGGCCGGCGGTGAACTCCCCGTGGGCGCGGCGGAGATGGGTGCGGGAGGGCGCGAGCAGCTGCATGGCCGAGTACGGCGGCGCCTGTGGCGCTGCCGACAAATATGACGGCAGCGCAACAGTGCCCAGGCGGACCACCATCCCCAGCCCGTTGCCGACCCGGACGGCGGTGGTCGCGCGAGCGAGCAGCGCTGCGTCGCCGAGCAGCTCGAGGGTGGTGAGCACGTGGCAGCCGGCCACGACGGTACTGGCCGCGACGTGGTCGCCGGAGTCGGTGCGCACCCCGGTGACCCGGTCGCCGGACCGGGTGATGGCCGCCGAGCCGTCGCCGAGGCGCACGGAGCCGCCGAGGCGGCGCAGGCGCTCGGCAAGAGCGTTCGTCAGAGCACCCGAGCCGCCCACGGCGCGACCGGGAGGGACCTTGTGCATCAACGCGTTCCAGCCCACCAGGTCTGCGGTGGCGACCTCGGAGGTGGGTGGGCCTGACTGCGCCCCGAGCCAGGCCAGAGCGGTCTTGAGCCGCTCGTCGGTGAAGAGCTCGTCGAGCAGCTGATCACCGGGCTGGAGGAACTGCCGCGACATCTCCAGACCGCCGACACCGGACGCCTTGCCGGCGCCCCAGAGGTGGCGGCCGAGCCGCCCGGCCGTCGGGGCGTCCTGGAACGCGGCGAAGACCGCCTCGTTGCGCGCGCCCCAGTCGACGGCGAAGGCGTGGTAGGCCGCCGCGTCACGCTCCCCGCACATCGCCGCGATCGACTCGCAGGTCGCGTCGAGCGACACGTGAAAGGTGAGGGCCTGTTGATCCTCCGGCGGGCCGAACGGCGCGAACCCCCATGGGTCCATGTCGAGGTAGGTGAGGCCGCACTCGTCGAGTCGCAGGTCCTCGACGATGCCGGTGTGGCGGATCATGATGTGCGCGCTGGAGCCCCGGTCCACGGCGTATCCGGGCCACCGCTCGACGGTGGACACCGCCCCACCGAGCACCGTGTCGCTCTCGACCACCTCGACGTCGAGCCCCGCGCGCGCCAGGTAGCAGGCGGCGACCAGGGCGTTGTGCCCGCTGCCGACGACCGCGACGTCCCGGTGGGTCACCGGCGCGAGTCTAGGTTTGCGGACCGGGACCCGGGCCCTAGTGTTCAAAGGGCGTGCTCGGATGTAGACAGGAGCGGGCAATGGAAGACCTCCCCACCGGCACGGTCACGTTTCTGTTCACGGACGTGGAGGCCTCCACCAAACTGCTGGAGATGCTCGGGCACCGGTACGGCGAGGTCCAGCACCGCCACGACGCCATCGTCCGGGCAGCGATCGCCGAGGGGGGCGGCCACGAGGTGAGCACGGAGGGCGACTCCTTCTTCGCGGTTTTCGGGTCGCCCAGCGGTGCGCTACTTGCCGCGGTCAGTGCGCAGCGTGAGCTGGCGGCTGCCCCGTGGCCGGAGGGGGTCGCGGTCCGGGCCCGGATGGGACTGCACACCGGCGAGGGGATCCTGGGTGGTGACAACTACCTCGGACTGGACGTGAACCGGGCCGCAAGGATCTCCGCGGCGGCGCACGGCGGACAAGTGATCCTCTCGGACGCGACCCAGTGTCTGGTCGAGCGGAGCCTGCCGCCGGGTGTAAGGATGCGCCATCTCGGCCAGCACCGCCTCAAGGGCCTCACCCGGGCCGAGCAGCTGTTTCAGGTGGTCATCGAAGGGCTGGAGCAGGACTTCCCGCCGCCTCGCACACTCGACGCCCGGCCGAACAACCTGCCCTCGCAGCTCACCCGGTTCATCGGCCGGTCCACGGAGATCGACCGGGTGCGCGAGCTGTTGGCGGCCAACCGACTGGTGACCTTGACCGGGACCGGCGGCACGGGCAAGACCCGGCTCGCGCTGGAGGTCGCCACGGAGGCGCTGGCCGACTTCTCGGACGGTGTCTTCTTCGTCGACCTGTCGGCGGTGACCGATCCAGACCTGGTTGCGGCAACGATCGGCACAGTCCTCCGGGTGCGGGAGGAGGCGGGGCGGCCGCCGATCGTCGCGGTGAGCGATCACCTGCGCGAGAAGAAGCTGCTGCTCGTGCTCGACAATTTCGAGCAGGTCGTGCATGCGGCCCCGCAGGTCCTCGAGCCACTGCTGCGCGGTGCGCCCGGCGTCAAGGCGCTGGTCACGAGCCGTGTCCCGCTGCAGGTCTACGGAGAGCAGCAGTTCCCGGTCCCTCCGTTGGCGCTGCCCGACCCTGGACACCTTCCCGATCTGGAGGCTCTTGCGCAGCTGGAGGCGGTGGCACTGTTCGCCGAGCGGGCCGCAGCCAGCAGGCCGGACTTCCGGGTCACGGCCGATAACGCCCGTGCCGTGGCGGAGATCACCGCCCGGCTGGACGGGCTGCCGCTGGCGATCGAGCTCGCGGCCAGCCGGGTGAAGCTGCTGACTCCGGAACAGCTGCTGGCGCGCCTGCAGCAGCGGCTTGCGCTGTTGACCACCGCCGACCGGAACGTCCCGGAGCGACAGCGGACCCTGCGTCGGACGATCGAGTGGAGCCACGAGCTGCTCGACCCTGCGGAACAGCGGATGTTCTCCCGCCTGGCGGTGTTCAGCGGGGGTGCGGACCTGACTGCGGTGGATGCGGTGGTCAACCCGGAGGGCGAGCTCGGGCTGGACACGTTGGACGGCCTGGCCTCCCTGGTCGACAAGAACCTGCTGCGCGTCGTCGACCTACCCGAGGGCGAACAGCGCTTCGGCATGCTGGAGACGGTTCGCGAGTTCGCGGTCGAGCGGCTCTCGCAGTCCCAGGATGAGCCGGGAACCCGCCGCCGGCACGCCGAGCGCTGGATCGCGCTGGCCGAACAGGCATCCGGGGGACTCGTGGGCCCGGACCAGGCGGAGTGGACCCGCCGGCTGGAGGCAGACCACGACAACTTCCGGTCCGCGCTGGGCTGGGCCCTGCTGTCGGGCGAGGCGGATCTCGGCCTGCGGCTGGCCGCGGCACTCGGGGACTTCTGGCGACTCGGGGGTCACGTCCGGGAGGGGCTCCGGACGGTCTCGGATCTCCTGGCGCTCCCGGCGGCGGCCGGAAGGACGCTGCCCCGTGCCCGTGCCCTCACCGCTGCCGCGAACTTGCACGCCTGGATCGACGACCCTGAGGCGAACCTGCGCTTCGCCGAGGAGGCGCTGGCCATCTACCGGGAGTCCGGCGACGCCGACCAGATCGCGCAGGCGATCGCGACCCTGGGCTGGGCCCAGCTGCAGACCGGGCGCCTCGATCACGCGAAGGTGATGTTGACGGAAGCGCGGGACCTGAACACCTCCCTCGGGAACAGGCGCGCGTCGGCCGACTGCTCCAACGGCCTGGGTGTGGCCGCAGTCCTCGAGGACCGTCCCGAGGAGGCGTTGACACTGTTCGAGGACGCGCTGGCGACGTACGAGGGCCTGGGCGACACCTACTGGGTGGCGCTCACGCAGCTCATGGCTTCGGGCGCCGACCGCGGAGCGGGCGCACTCGACGCGGCCGAGCAGCGGGTTCGTTCGGCGCTCTCGGCGTTCCGGGAGATCGACAGCGGGATGGGGACCGCGTGGGCGCTGTACTCGCTTGGCGACGTCGACCTGCTTCGCGGCCGTCACGAGCGGGCCCTGCGCCTGGTAGGGGCTTCGGACAAGCTGCTGGCCGAGGTCGGCGACCTGCCGGCGCTCGCGAAAGCCTCCATGGGTGACGTCGGAGCGGCGGCCCGCTCCTTCCTAGACGAGGCAGCGGCGGAGCAGGCCTACCAGGAGGGCCTGGGCATGTCCCTCGAGGACGCGGTCGCGTATGTCCTGCACCGGGAGGCCTGACCGGCCCCGTCAGCCAGGCTGGGCAGTAGACCGCTGGGCGCGGCGCCGTCGAAGGCCGCGGCGGATGCGGGAGGCGAGGAGTACGACGAGGAGCACTCCGGTCAGGAGCAGCACCAGCGCGATCCCGGCCGCCACCCACGGGGCAGCTACGACAAGCGCGATCAGCCCCGCGACGGAGAAGTCCTCGGCCACGCTGACCGCGATGTTCGACGCCGGTTCCGGTGAGGTGTTCACGGCCAGCCGGAGGCCGGTCTTGACCAGGTGCGAGACCAGTGCGGTGACACCGCCAGTGGCGGAGAGGACCGCCGTCTCGAGCGAGTCCGCGTCGCCGGCGACGAGCAGCCCGATCACCGCACCGACCGTGGGGCGGATCGCCGTGTGGACCGCGTCCCAGGTCGAGTCGACGTACGGGATTTTGTCGGCCACGAACTCCACCGCGTAGAGGACCGCCGCCGCCACCAGCACGTCGGTGCGCTCGAGGCCGGCCGGCACCGCGTCGACCCCGGCGAACCGCCCGAGCAGGCCGAGCAGGAGCACGGTCGCGTAGGCGTTGACCCCGCTGGCCCAGCCGCTGGTGAACACCAGCGGGAGCAGGTCGCCGGTCATGGCGCGCGCCCGTTGAAGGTGCCGTCCACCGCCAGGACGGCGAAGCGGGCGAACAGCTCCTCGGCGTACCACCCGACCTCGGCGGTGCGCCGCACCGCCTCGACGTGCGGTGCGCGCCGGTGTGCGAACTCGGTGAGCGCCGGGACCGAGTCCCACAGGCTGAAAGTGCCCTGCACGCCGATCGGCGCCTCGCCGATGCCGACCGCCAGGCGTAGCCCGGCGCAGCGGTGCAGGTCGGCGGACACGGGCGGGACGGAGCGCCAGAACGTCAGCAGCCGGCGCGGCCTGATGCGCGCCCGGGTCACGGCGGCGACCGGCCCGTCGTACGGCGTGGGCATCGGGTCACCGAACGGCCGGCGCCTCGACCACTGGCCCCGGCTCGACAGCGGGCGCAGGTCCACCCGCAGGCGCTCGGTCGCGATCCGCGACCACGAACGCGCGACCGGCCCGTCCTCGAAGGCGGCCGCGTCGGCCGGGGTCCGCCAGGTCGCCAGGATGCCCCAGTGGCCGAGGTCCGCGTCGCGGGCGGTGAAGGTACGGCCGTCGCCGGTGCCGAGCAGCTTGGTGAACTCCGGACCACCCGGACCGGCCAGG
>JACCUZ010000359.1 GCA_013698395.1 Sporichthyaceae bacterium | reverse complement strand
CGACCCGATGGCGGTTCGCCTGCTCGCGAACAAGCCGGCCGGACTGTTTCCCGACTACCGGCCGGAGGTGTTCGAGAGGTTGCTGAGCCATCGGTTCGAGATCGAACGCCAGGTGACGCTCGAGAGCGGCACCCGGAGGCTGTACTCCGCCGTTCCGCGTGGCTGACGACCGCGCAGTCGACCCGCCTCGCACCAGGGGCCCGTTGCGGCGGTTCCTCGAGCTCTGCGTGCTCTGCTCGTTCGCCATCGGGCAGCCGTTGCTCGATGTCGCCGGACGGAGCCCGGAGACTTTCGTCTTCTACCGGGTGGAAGGGCTCTACGTCGTCGCCTACGCCTTGCTCCTCCTGGCCGTTCCGCCGCTAGCACTGTGGCTCGCGGTCAGCGGTCTCAGCCTGTTGTCGGTCCCAGCGGGCCGGGCCGCGTACACAGTCATTGCATGCAGCCTGATCGCGCTCACCGTGTTGCAGGCCGCCAAGAAGGTGTCAGCCCTACGAGGTCCGGTGTTGGTGGTCGTAGCCGTGCTGGTTTCCGGAGGCGCCTTGTGGCTGTTCGCGCGCAGCAAGATGGCCCAGAGCTTTGTGACCTACCTGACTCCGGCCCCCGTGGTCTTCGCCTTGCTCTTCGTCATCACCTCACCTACGGGTGAGCTCGTGCATCCGGCGGGGGCAAGTTCGGCCACCGGCAGCAGCCAGGCCGGCGCCTCGACTCCCCCAGTCGTGGTGGTGATGTTTGACGAGCTCCCGCTCATGTCGCTGCTCAGCTCGAGTGGCGAGGTCGACGAGCGGGTGTTCCCGAACTTCGCGAGAGTGGCGCGGACCAGCCACTGGTTCCGCAACGCCACCGGGATCAGCCCGTACACGGCAACCGCCGTGCCGGCCATCTTGTCGAGTCGATACCCCGAGGAGAAGCGGGTCCCGTCATACGTCGAACATCCCGACAACCTCTTCTCCCTTCTCGCTCCGGACTACCGGATCCGCGCATTCGAGACCATCACCCAGCTCTGTGACCCGGCCAGGTGCGCGGTCGCGGAACCCGCCGGCGGTGACCGTGGGATGGGCGGTCTGTTCGGCCAGACGTGGCGGGTGGCCAAGACGCTGGCCACGCCGTACGAGGATGCGGCGCCACTCTCCGACCAGTTCGCCGAGCAGTCCGCGGGCAGGGCGGCGCAGACGCAGCAGCGCCCGAACAACGTGACGCTGCCCCACTGGAAGTCGCTCCAGGCCAATCAGCCAGAGCGCTTCCAGCGGTTCCTCGCCGGCCTGCGACCACGCAGCAAGCCGACGATGCACTTTCTCCACCTTCTGCTGCCTCACCATCCCTGGCGATATCTACCGTCGGGAGCGACTTACCCCGACAAGTTGCTCGGCGGAGTCACCGGCCGTTGGGGGAAGCAGTCCTGGCCTATCAAGGTGGACCGTCAGGCGCACCTGCTGCAGCTGGCGTACACCGACCGCCTGCTGGGCGAGGTCATCGACCGCATGCAGGAGCAGGGCATGTGGGAGGACGCTCTTGTGGTGGTGACGGCCGACCACGGCGAGTCGTTCGTCCCTGGGGGGTCCGGCCGTCGACTCACCGCTCACCCGCAGTCCCAGGCCCAGCTGGCCTGGGTTCCGGTGTTCATCAAGGAGCCTGGACAGTCGACTGGCACGACCAGCGACGCCAACTGGGAGCAGGTGGACCTGCTCCCGACCATGGCCGACACGCTAGGCAGAAGCATCCCGTTCAAGGTCGACGGCATCTCGCAGCTGTCGAGCACTCGCGAGCGAAGCGCGAAGTACTTCTACAACTACCCGGGCCGGCGGATCACGATCCCGGCAGCGCGCGGGTTGCGCATCGTTCTGGGCGGGGTCACGGACACGTTCGTGCGAGGCTCGGAGGGCCAGCGAGGGCTGTTCGCGATGGGCCCGCGACCCGACTGGATCGGGAATCGCGTGGCCAACCTGACGTCGCTCGGCGTCGACGTGAACGGCGCACCCAGCCGGCTGACCGCGCGCCTCGCGGACGAGTTCGATGTCGGTTCGGTCGACCCCTCCAGCGGGACCGTGCCGTCATTAGTTACGGGAACGTTGCGTGGTTCGACCGGCCGTGGCTCCGTCGTCATCGCCGTCAACGGCACGGTTGCGGCGGTGTCCGAGATCTACCCGGAGCGGGGCACGCCCTCGTTCGCAGGCCTCGTGAACGATGAGTTGTTCCAGCCGGGGGCCAACGACCTGTTGCTGTACGAAGTGGTCGGCGTGGCCGATCCCGAGCTGCGGCCCATCACCATCCTCTGAGCCCCTCCTCCATGATCGTGAGGGGAGCCGGCCCGGTCCGGCCCGGCTCCCCCTCATGATCGTGGAGCCGTCGGATGGTGGTGGTCAGTGTGGCGGGTCATCGGCTGGCGCTTCGGGGAGCCGACTCATGTCTTCGTGGTCGCCCTCATTGGCGTGGCGTGCGGCGTCACCAGCGTCGATGCCGAGGTCAAGTCCGCTGAGCAGGTCGGTCTGAGCAGGGTCGAAGATCGTCGGAAGCTCCAGGTTGACCTGATCCGCAAGGTCGTGGTCGCCTCGCGCCCGCAAGATCTCGACCACCTGTGCCTTGTCAACCTCCATCTGCCGTCCTTCCGTCGGGGGATGCGCTCTCTGGGTCGAAAATCGAGGCAGAGGCTAGCTCACCTCGGCCAGCACCACAGAGAACGAGGAGGGGTTGGCTGCCAGCCGATAGGCGGGAAGCACACCAGGCCCGCAGGACGCCGAACCCATGCCGTGCTGGGCAGAATCAAGGTTGACGAAGAGTCTTCCCTCGTCGGTGAGCCCCACGGTGTGCCGAGCCCGGTCCAGCTGCTCGGTGCTCCATCGCCGAACGGTCAGGGCGGTAGTAGGAACACCCTCGACCCGGAGGCCGGCGCCGGCGCGGTCGGTCAGGGTGGCCCAGCGCACGTCGGCCCGACTGCCGTTCTCCTGCGGGAACACATACGGCGTCTGCAGCTCGTCCACGCTCCCCGAGAAACGGCTCACCCATGCGCCGTAGCCCGTGTCCGGATAAGCCTCCCCCGGCCCCCGACCGAACCAGGTGACCGAGTCGTAGTCGCGCGGGATCTCCAACCGCACACCAAGCCGCGGCAGCGGTCCCGGCAGCTCTCCGTCGACCTCGACGGCGACGTCGAGCCGCAGACCCGGCCGGCCCAGTCCATCGGTGTGCTCCGACCACCGATACGTGACGAGGAAGCCGAGATCGGTGGTCGCCGGGGCAACTCGCTCGCGCACCACGAACGCGTCGTCTTCGACCGCGACCGCCCTGAGGCGGTGTTGGAGCCGATCCAGCCCCAGTCGGCGCCAGAACGGTGCGACCGGCTCGCCGTGCTGACCGGAGTCGTTGTCCGTCGGCGCCCGCCACAGATCCAGACGTGGAGAGGTGAGGACGTCGAGGGACCCGAGCCGCAGCAGTCGGCCGGT
>JACCUZ010000354.1 GCA_013698395.1 Sporichthyaceae bacterium | reverse complement strand
CCCCGAGCCTTCGGCCGCGACTGCGCCGCCGACGCCGTCGTCGACGACGACGACCCGCAGCCCGCTCGGCGTCGCCTCGACAGACACGACCGCGTCACTCGCGTGGACATGCTTCGCCACGTTCGTCAGCGCCTCCGACACCGCGAAGTAGGCAGCCGCGGCGACCGGTGCCGGCGGTTCCTGCGGCAGGTCGACTTCGAGGCGTACCGGCAGCGTCGACCTGCCGACCAGCGACTCGAGCGCCGCCTCCAGGCCCGCCTCGGAAAGGATCGCCGGGTGAATCCCGCGCGCCAGGTCGCGCACACCCTGGGCTAGTCAGTGCGGTCGTCGCCGGGGTCCGGCTGACGTCGGACAACGAGCGGCTGCGCGCCGAGCTGCACCTCGAGCAGCGCCTCGTCGTGCACGAGGACGGCCACCGGCGCCCCCTCCTGTTCAATCACCGTGCTTGCCCTCCCCGCCTGTGGGGCCGGCAGCTCCACCCGCCGCCCGCTTGAGCCAGTTGGCAGAGGTCGACGCATCCCGGGCGCGCATCCTCGCCGCGGGTGACGAGGAGCGACGGCAGATCGAGCGCGACCTGCATGACGGTGCGCAGCAGCGGTTGGTGACGATCGCATTGGCGCTGCGACTGAGTGAGGCGCGACTCGACGGCAACGCCGATCCCGCGGTGAGGGAGGTACTGCGGCAGACCGGGAAGGACCTTGGCGAGGCGACCGACGAGCGTCGCTGTTCGGGTTCAGTCTCGGTGGCTGGCCGGATCTCTTCCTGGTGTGGCTGGTGTTGGCCTGCCCGAGTGGCCGGCTGGCGCTGCGCCGCGACCGGGTACTGCTCGGCGTACTGGTGGCGTTGTTCACGGCGCGCACGCTCGCACGCGTGTTTCTCTTCGTACCACCCGACGGCACGGGGTGCGAGTGCGCGCCAAACCGGTTCCTGCCGTTGACCGACCGGCGGTGGTACGACGGCGTCAACGCGACGGTCCGGTGGGGTTCGCGGCAGCGCTCCTGCTGTCGTTGGTCAGCGCTGTGCTGCGGTGGCGACGCAGCAGTCTGCTGGGTCGGCGAATGCTGGCGCCCATCCTGGTGACGGGCGCGGCTGGTTTACGACTACGTCGTACGCCGGCAGGCGGGAGTGCTTGCCGGGCTCACCCAGCCGGAGCTGTTCGTCGTGGTGGTTGTCCTTCGCGTTGCCGCCGCAGTGGCGTGTCTGCTCGGGCTGTGGCGGCTGCGCTCCGCGCGGTCGGCGGTCGTCGATCTGGTGGGCGGTCTCGGCGCGACCGACGCGGAAGGCGCCGCCCGCACCCGAGGGTGGCGCCGAGCTCTTCGTCGACACCTTCGACGATGACTCCAATGGGTGGGCGCTGCCGGAGCGAGAAGGCGGCAGGACCACCTTTGACGGCGGCGACTTCGCGTGGGAAAGCAAAGTCGTCAACCTGCGCCCTCACCTCATCGCAGAGACTCTCGGCAAGAAGTATGACGCCGGGACGCTGGAGATGCGCGACGTCGTCGTCACCGCGAGCGTCACCATCGAGCGGGGCGCTGCGGCCGCCGGAGTGTTATGCCGCGAGGCGCCGGACCCGGAGAGTGACTTCCAGTGGTACGAGTTCGTGGCCCGGGACGGCTTCGCCGCAATCCGCCTTACCGACTCGGCCGGGCACATCGACGTACTCGCGAGGACCGAGGACGCGCAGCTGCCACTGGGCAAGAAGGTGACCATCGCCGGCACGTGTCGCGACGACGAACAGGGCCGCGGAAACTTTGGTTGACGCGGAATCGAGAGACTCTGCTCCACCACCGTGACGACAAGCCGCTCGGGAACGGCGCTCCGGGGCTGGTGGCCTACGACGGGCCCGGCAAGGCCGCCGAGGATCGGTTCCTCATTCGCTGGCACGACTTCTCCGTACACGAACCACAGGCGCCGTAAGGCTCCGTATCCGCATTGGTGCCGCTGCTCCTTGGCGATGCCGCCTACCCCTGCATGCCCCAACCACGATCGGAGATCGCCATGATTCGACGCCTGCTCCCTATCCTGCCATGCTCGCGATACTTCCGGATGCGCAGGCAACGAGCCCTCGGCTCGACCCGCGGCGGCAGCATCGAGTGCCCCCTCGGAGAGCGCCACACCTGCTCGGCTGGTCGACATCGGTGACCGGTCGTTGTTCCTCGACTGCCGGGGCTCGGGCAGCCCGACGGTTGTCCTCGAGGCCGGGCTCACCGGAGACCTGCGCACCTGGGAGAGGGTGGTGCCCGACGTAAAGAAGCAGACGCGGGTCTGTGCCTACGACCGCGCGAACATCGGCAGGAGTGAACCCGCACCAACACCTCGGACCGCCGCCGACCTCGTTCAGGACCTCGACACACTGCTGAAAGCCGCCGGCGAGAAGCCGCCTTACGTGTTGGTCGGGTCTCGTTCGGCGGCCTGACCACGCAGCTCTACGCGGCGGACCACCCCGACGACGTCGCCGGCCTGGTGTTGGTGGAGTCGAACCATCCCGACGAGGTCGAGCAGGTCGAGGCGCACCTGACGCCGGAGCAGATCGCCGAAGATCGTCAGATGATGTCGCAGAACAGTGAAGGCATCGACCTGTTCACCAGCTTCGACCAGGTGCAGGCCAAGCCGGAGCTCCCGTCGGTACCGCTCGTCGTCGTCACCGCAGGCCGGACGGACGGCTGGCCGCCAGGTTGGGATGCCCAGCTCTTCGATCGGCTGCGGTCTGAGCAGCAGGCAGACCTCGCGACCCGCGTGCCTGGCGGTCGCCAGGTGTTCGCGGAAGAGAGTGGGCACGAGGTGCCGGCGCATCAGCCCGAGGTCGTCGTCGAGGCGATCAGCGCGGTGCTCGGCGATACCGAGTGATAGCCATCCGCGAGCGATCAACGATCGACCGCGAACAGGCGGAGCCGCTCTCCATGCGGCGCCGGGCGTTCCCTTCACCGACCCGAATGCCTTGTGGATAAAGAGGTTCTGCGGTCCGTCGGGTCGGGGTTTGTGTCCGGGGTGGGTTCTAGGATCGTGCTATGTCCGAGGTGCTCGATCCGCCGGTGACCGGTCCGGTCAGTGCGGCGGTGGGCACGCTGGCGGGGGCGGTGGACGAGCTGGTTCGGCTCAGCGGCGCCGGCCCGGACGTCGGCCGGGATATTGGGCCGGCGGGGGAGTTGTGGTCGTTGTCCAGCGGTGAGCTGCTGGAGGTGACCGCCCAGCTGCATCGGGCGCAGTGCCAGGCAGATGCCGTGATGCACGCGCTGGTCCGGGAGGCCGACGCCCGCGGTGCGGCGATCGAGGCGGGCGCGGTCAACACCGCAGGCTGGTTACGGGGTCGGTTGCGGATGCATCCGGGAACGGCGAAGCGGTTGGTGGAGACCGCCCGTGGCCTGCATGACGACCCGGCCGGACCGCTGGTCCATCACGCCGCACCGGGCGAGGAGGGCGTGCCGCCGAGCGGGTTCGCGGAGTTGCGGGCGGTGTTCGCGGCGGGGGACATCTCCGCCGAGCACGCGCAGGTCGCCTGCCGCACGTTGGCCGAGATCGCCAACCTGCCCGGCGGGCTGGACCCCGAGGTCACCGAACGGGCGGAGGCGTTTCTGGTGGAGCAGGCCACCCAGCATGACCCGAAGGCGCTGAACCACCTGGGCCGGCACCTGCGCCACATCCTGGACCCCGATCAGGGGGACCGGCTAGCGCTGGCGGAGGAGCACGCGACCGGCACCCAGCACCTGGAGCTGACCGACCGCCGCGATGGTGGGGTGGAGGTGCGGGGCCGGTTAGGCCCGGAGCTGGGGGCGGCGCTGCGCGCGCACCTGGGCCCGCTGTCCGCCCCCCGCCCGGCGGTGGAGGGCATGCGGGACCTGCGCAGCGTGGGGCAGCGGCAGGCCGACGGGCTGGGGGAGTTGTTGCGCCGCTACGCCCGGTCCCGGGC
>JACCUZ010000348.1 GCA_013698395.1 Sporichthyaceae bacterium | reverse complement strand
GGACCCGCTAGGCTGAACAGCGGCCTTGTCGCTGTGATCAGTCCAACCGGCGTGGTAGACGTGATCCACGAATTCGGCGACCCGTACGACTTCGTGAAGGATGAGCCGATCTGCGACCCGCTGTAGGCCGAATATGCGTCGCCGGGCGAGCAGTCGCGGCGGCGGCGCGTAGAGCCGAGATTGGGAGCCGGAGTGGAACGCTATGAAGCGGCCGTCACCGGAGATGCCCCGCCCCAGCTCATGCCGTTGGACGATTCTTCGTTCGGCCCCACAGAAACGATGTAGGTCTTTCCGGCCGCGAGATTGCGTGCGAATACGTCCTGGACACGGTTGTGGTCGCTGGCGACGACGTCGAGCGATAGCGACATCAAGGTCACTACGCGGCCGTCGTCGGAGATACCGCCGGCGCTGCTGAACTCGTCGAGCTGGCGCCCGTCCGAGGACAAGCTCACCCGCCGTGTGGTGACCCGGCTCAGGTCTCGGACGAAGGCGTCACGCCATCCGTTGGTGTCGTGCCCCAGTTCGCGGCGCGTTCGGCGGCCCGGCGAGAGGAGAATGTGCCGGCGGAGCGATGCCGTCCCTCGGGGTCGCGGAAGCAGGCCTCGAACCGTTTGTCGCCGTCGTCGGTGACGCGCTGCTTGATCCACCCCATCTGTGCCTCCCGGGAGACTCGAAAAGCCGGTGTCCGCAAAGTGTCCGCAAACCTTGCCGCAAAAGTAGGCGAACGTCAGCGAAGGTCAGCGGAAAGTCAATGTGAACCTGACCTGCGACTTCACCCTTACACAAGGGCTTGGGTCGAGTGGAATGTGAGGCAGTGTGTAAGCGTGATACGGCACTCATAACCCAGAGGCCTTCGGTTCAAATCCTGCCGTCGCTCCGCTGCTCGGACCCCTGATACGCGGAAACGCATGACTCGGGCTTCAGACGCCGGCGGGCCACTGTCGGCAGGTGACCTCGTAGGGCCGATTGGGGAAGAACTGCTTCCACTCGTCCTGGGTCAGGTTACGGCCGGCGATCCGGCACGCTCGTTCGAGCCACGCCGTCTTGCGGGTGTCCACGGTCCACGTCCGCCCGTCCACGGCCGAGACGAGGAGGCCGGCGCCGTCGGGGAGGTAGGCCACCGTCGCTCCGGAGGTGAGGTCGGGGAGCGGGTTGCCGGCCTGGTAGGCCCCTGTTCGGCCGTCCCAGAGCCTGATCCAGTCCGCGTCGACGGAGGCGAACTGGCTTCCATCTGGGGCGTAGGCGACGTTGCGTCCCCACTCGATCGGTGACTCCTCGCCGACCCACTCGAAGGTGTCGGTGTCGAGCAGTCGCACGCCTCCGTCCGGATGTTGGGCGACCATCAGTGACCCGTCGGGTGACAGGGCGCCCTGGTAGTAGCCGTCGTCGTGGTCACCCGGGTCCACCCGCCCGCGGGGCGCGGTCGCGAGCACGCGTCCGACCTCGGCGTCGACGCGGATGATCGACCCGTCGGACCTGATCCCGAGCACTGTGCCATCCTGCGGGTGCGGGACCAGTGCCGTGACGTCACCCACGGTGATCGTGTCGCCCACCCGGCGCAACGTCACGCGGTCGAGCGTCTCAAGTTTGCCGAAGCGATCGTAGACGTGGATCCGGTCGCCGACTGGGCTGAAGGTGGCCAACACACCGACGTTCTTGGCGTACGTGCGCTCGCCGACCATCCGCCCGGTGCCGGCGTCCCACACGGTCAGCACCCCGGGACCGACCGTGAGGAACCACCGCGCGTCGGGCGACCAGGCGTGGAACCACACGGTGCGATCAGTCCTCGATCCGGCCGTCTCCCTCCCGGTGCGGGTGTCCACGAACCACAGCCGCCGCCCGGCGGCACGTGCGATCGCGCGCCCGTCCGGTGCGGGAAGGGAGAAATCCAGCTGGCCCGCGACCGGCGTGGTTGCCTTTCCGGAGGAGAGGAGGGCGTCCTTCCCGGTCACATCCCAGGCCATCAGATCGTCTCCGGCCGTGTAAACCGTCCGGTCATCGGGGGCGAAAACGGCATTCCCGATCCAGCCGACGTACCCCACCAGCCGGCGCAGCTCTGCTCCGGTGTGAGCGTCCCACAGGATCGCGCTGCCATCAGCCGAGGTGGAGAGCAACATCGAGCCGTCGTGGGAGTAGGCGACACCGACGTCGCCTGCGTGACCGCTGAGCGCGGGGGCCTGGGGTTCCAGGGTCCTGGTGTCGAGGAGGATGACCCGGTCGCCGGCCCCCACCGCCAGAGTCGACCCGTCCGGACTGACGTCCAGAGCCGACACGCCGGCGCTGCCGAGGACGGGGGGCCGGGTCGACCGCAGCAGGCTGCCGGAGGCGACGTCGTAGACCCGCAGCGGTGTTGGCTTGTCGTTTTGCGCTGTGAACACCCGGCGGCCGTCGGGGCTCAACGCGGCAAGGGCTTCGTCGGGCGCCACTACCTCGAAGACGGGGACCTCCGGCGTGCGCACATCCCACACCATCACGGCGCCCATCTTCCGCCAGGTGAGGGCGTCGTCGTCCCAGCGGTTCACTCCGGCCGCGATGCGACGTCCGTCGCGACTGAAGTCCATGGAGTATTCGACGTTGGCGCCGTTCGGCCAGCCACCGAGCTGACGCTCGGACAGCTCCCCGCTGGGGAGGTCATACAGCCGGACGGGTTGCCGGACGATCCTCTCCCTGCCGGACTCGGTCCAATGGTTGACCGCGGCGGCCAGCAGGCTGCCGTCAGGAGAGAACCTGAGCGCGCTGGACGGTGTGTCGTCCTCGAAGGCGACGGGCGCCAGAGTCTCGGCGTCGTAGAGCTGTACGCCGTCGGACTCGTTGCTCGACGCGAGCATGGCTCCGTCACTGCTGACGGTGAGGGCAACGCCGCCGCCCCCGGCGAGGGTCCATTCCAGCGGTCCGGTTCGCGCGAGCGTGCTGGCGAGGTTCTCCCAGGCCTGCGCCGAGGAGTCGTCGAGCCGAAGGGCCTCGAG
>JACCUZ010000319.1 GCA_013698395.1 Sporichthyaceae bacterium | reverse complement strand
GGACCCGTCGCCGGTTGCCGCGCGGCGGCGGTGCGGCGCGGCCTGGGGCGCGCTGCGGCGCCAGGGTGGCAGAGGTGCCGGGAGGAAAGGACATTGCGGGGGAGAGACCTTCCGGCGCGGCGACAGTCGGCCCGAGGGTAGGGGCGTCCCTAGCCGGTTCCAGGCAGGCTCGCCGTTAGGACGTGCGCGGCTGTGCGAGCATCTCGGTGCCGACCGGCTGCCACGGCGCCCGGGCCAGGACGCGGGCGGCGCGCCACCCTCGCACCAGCGCTCCGGTGCCCTTGAGAGTCCGCTCGACGTAGAGCAGCCGTACCATCTCCTTGGCGAAGGTGAGTGCGGTCCCCAGCGCGAAGCCGACCGGGGCGTAGCTGTCGAGGTGGCGCAGGTAGTGGGCCAGGTAGCCGCGGTTGCGCATGACGTGGAACCGGAAGAGGTCCGAGGCGTCGTTGAGGTGCCGAACGGCCAGGGACATCTGGCGCTGCTCTCGTTGGCGGCGCAACGAGAAGTGGTCGACGTAGACCACCGTCGTAACCCGGGAGGCTACGAGCGCGTAGACCGCGTCGTCCCAGGTGATGAAGAACCGGGGGTCGGGCGGCCCGACCTGTGCCACGACTTCACGGCTGACGAGCATCCCCTCGAAGACGCCGGAGTTGGTCTCGAACACCGAGCTGCCGTGGGCGAAAGGATCGCGCAGGTAAGGCAACGGAATGCCGAGGAACTCGTTGATGCGCGGCTGCCAGAAGAACGCGCCGCCGTGGAAGTCGACCCGACGGCCGTGGATGCAGCCGGACCGGTCGGCGAACCGAAGCAGCCCCTCGAGCCCGTCGGGGATGGCCGTGACGTCGTCGTCCATCAGCCAGAACCAGTCGTGCCCGTCGACGAAGGCCCGGCGTACGCCCTCGTAGAAGCCCCCCGACCCGCCGGAGTTCACCTCGAGCAGGACTGGCGTGACTGCGGGATTGTCGCCGTAGTGCTCCGCGAGCCACTCGCTGGTCCCGTCGGTGCTGGCGTTGTCGACGACGTAGATCTCGTCCAGCGGGCGTGAGGAGGACAGCAGCGAGGGCAACAGCGCCGCGAGATAGTCCTTGCGGTTATAGGTGACGACGACGGCCGCGACCGAACCGTGCCCGTCCGGAGCCGGTTCCACGAGCACCTCCTCGACAACCCGCTGCGGGCCGCAAACCCACGACATCTTAGGTGCGCCGAGCCCCGCTAACCTGACGCGGTTGCCGGTCCCGGAGGCGAGGAGATGGTGTGGACCCGGATCTCGTGGTGGTGGGGTCGGGGTTCTTCGGGCTCACCGTCGCGGAGCGGGTCGCGGCCGAGCTGGGCAGGCGAGTGCTCGTCATCGACCGTCGTGACCACATCGGGGGCAACGCCTACAGCGAGCTCGAACCCCGCACCGGCATCGAGATCCACCGCTACGGTGCGCACCTGTTCCACACGTCCAACACGCTGGTCTGGGACTACGCCAACCGGTTCACGAGCTTCACGTCCTACCAGCACCGGGTCTTCACCACCTATCGCGGTGAGGTCTTTGCGATGCCGATCAACCTCGGCACGATCAACCAGTTCTTCCGGTCCGCGCTCGGGCCCGCGCAGGCTCGTGCCCTGGTCGCCGAGCAGGCCGCCGAGATCGCGACCGGTGAGGCCGCCAACTTCGAGGACAAGGCCATCTCGCTGGTGGGGCGGCCGCTCTACGAGGCGTTCATCCGCGGCTACACGGCCAAGCAGTGGCAGACCGACCCGCGGCAGCTGCCCGCAGAGGTGATCAGCCGGCTGCCGGTGCGCTACACCTACGACAACAGGTACTTCAGTGACACCTTCGAGGGCCTCCCCACCGACGGCTACACCCCGTGGCTGGAGCGGATGGCCGACCACCCACTCATCGAGGTGCGGCTCTCGACCGACTTCTTCGACGTCACGCAGCCGGTGCACAAGGCCGCTGTCGTCGGCCGGCTGCCGGTGGTCTACACGGGGCCGGTCGACCGCTACTTCGACTATGTCCATGGCGAGCTGAGTTGGCGCACCCTGGACTTCGAGCAGGAGGTGCTCGACGTCGGTGACTTCCAGGGGACCCCGGTCATGAACTACGCCGACGAGGAGGTGCCCTACACCCGCATCCACGAGTTCCGGCACTTCCATCCCGAGCGGCAGCAGCCCGACGACCGCACGGTCGTGATGCGCGAGTTCTCGCGGTTCGCCGACCGCGGCGACGAGCCCTACTACCCGGTCAACACCCCAGCCGACCGCCAGCGGCTGCTGGCCTACCGTGAGCTCGGCAAGGGCGAACCCGACGTGTCCTTCGGCGGCCGGCTCGGCACGTACAGGTATCTCGACATGCACATGGCGATCGGCTCCGCGCTGTCGTTGTTCACGAACTCGCTCGCCGGGCAGCTGCGCCGGTGAAGGTTCGTCGAGGGGGTCTCGCCCGGCGGGCCCGTGACGCGGTGATGTACGTCGCCCGTCGGGGTGGCCTGTTGCCCGCGGGAACACCGGACCGGCTGGGCGACGACGACCGGCTCGCGGGCGAGCGGTTCGACGAGACGGTGATGGTCTACTTCCCCGACACGCGGCCGAACCTCTACCAGCTGCAGCAGTGGTACGGCCCGCTGCGCGCCCTCGACCAGCGACATCGGGTGGTCGTCGTGCTGCAGGACTCGCGGGTCGCCCGGGTGGTCCGCCGGGAGCTCGGACTGCCTTGCTGGGTCATCGCGCACTACTCCCGGCTCGACGACGTGCTGGCCCGAAGCGACGTCAAGCTGGCGCTCTACGTCAACCAGAGCCCGCAGAACTTCTCGGCGCTGCGCTTCACCACGCTCGCCCACGTGTTCCTCAACCACGGCGAGAGCGACAAGGGCGTCTCGGTGAGCAACCAGGTGAAGGCCTACGACTTCTGCTTCGTCGCGGGCCAGGCCGCGATCGACCGGATCGCCGCCCACACGATGCTGTACGACGCGCCCGCCCGCTGCATCGCGATCGGCCGGCCACAGCTGGACTTCGACCGGCCGGGCGGGGCCGGGCTGCGGCGCGACGCTGAGCTGCCTACCGTGCTCTACGCCCCGACCTGGGAGGGGGCACAGCCGTCCCTGGCCTACGGGTCGCTGCGCTCTCACGGGCCGGACCTGGTCCGGGCGCTCCTGCGCAGCGGGCGGTTCCGGGTGATCTACCGCCCGCACCCGCTCAACGGGCTGCTCGACTCCGCGTACGGCGACGCCGACGCCGAGGTGCGCAGACTCGTGGCAGACGCCGGGACAACAGGCGGTGACGGGCACCTGGTCGACACAGACCGTCCGCTGAACGCGTCCCTCGCCGAGAGCGACGTGCTGATCTGCGACGTGTCGGCGGTGGCCATGGACTGGCTGCCGCTCGGGCGCCCGCTGGTGGTCACCGTGCCGGCGTCGGACTCGGTCGTGACGGCAGCCACCAGGTTGCTCGACGTCGCGCCGCGGCTGCCGGTGGAGGCGCTGCCCACGGTTGTCGACCTGCTCGTCGACCAGCTGGAGCGCGACCCCACGAAGGAACAGCGGCTGGCGCTCACCGAGCACTACCTGGGCGACACCACTCCCGGCGCGGCCACCCGGCGGTTCGTCGACGCGTGCAGCTCGGTGATCCGGCTAAGCGACCGGGAGCGCCCGGTGTCAGGCCGGGGCTAGCGACCGGACCAGCGGCAGCATGGTCGGCACGTCGTTGACGACGAGCGCGTCCACCCCGGCGGCGACCAGACCGGGCACCTCCTCGGGGCCAGGGCACCAGGCGAGCACCTCGAGGCCCGCCTCGTGGGCGACCGTGACGTTGCGCGCCGGTTCCCGGTGCAGGTGTGCGGGCTCCACGGTGTTCGCCGCGAACGACCGGTGGTGCAGGCCGACCACGTCGACCCCCAGCCTGGCGGCCATCGGCACGGCAATGCGCAGCGGGAAGTCGAACCAGGTCAGCAAACCGGTCGGCAGGCCGGGGACGCCGGCGCGCACCCGCTGCAGGGCGGTGGCGTCGAACGAGGTGACCATCAGCCGGCGGCGCGGCTGCTCGCGGCGCAGGAGGGGCAGCAGCAGCTCCACGGTGTCCCTGACGGTCAGGGCGTCCTCGAGGACGGGCTTGACGTCGATGTCCACGGCGACCTCGCCTGGCAGCCCGTCGAGCACGTCCTGGAGGGCCGCCACGCCCATCGCGGAGAGGTCCGGTGCCGTGCACTCCACCAGGAAGGCGCCCTCGAGGGTTGCGGGGCTGTGGTGAACCACGAGCACGTCCTCCGACGACCGCGAGACGTCGAGCTCGACCCAGTCGACGCCGGCCGCCACGGCCGCCGACATCGAGGCCAGGCTGTTCTCCGGCAGGCCGTCCACCACGCCCGATCCCAGCCCGCGATGGCCGATCACTGCGGGCGGGTCGGGGAACAGCGGGGGACGCGTCGCGCGCGTCGCTGCCGACACGTGGCGAGACGATACCGTCCGGTGACCACGAGGGCGGACGAGGAGAGCGTGCATGATCGGCATGGTGCTGGCAGCGGGAGCCGGACGGCGGCTGCGGCCGTACACCGACTCCCTCCCCAAGGCGCTGGTGCCGGTCGACGGAGAGACCACCATCCTCGACATCGGGCTCGCCAACCTCGCGGCGGTCGGGCTGCGCGACGTGACCGTGGTGGTGGGCTACCGGGCGACTGCCGTGGAGAGCCGGCAGCCAGCGCTCGAGGAGCGTCACGGGGTGCGTCTGCACCTGCTGTACAACGACCGGGCGGAGGAGTGGAACAACTGCTACTCCCTGTGGCTGGCCCGGGAGCACTTCGCCGGTGGGGCGCTGCTCGTCAACGGCGACACCGTGCACCCGGTGTCCGTGGAACGCGCCCTGCTGGCGGCCGCCGAGCAGGAGGGCTCCGCTGGGGTGCTGCTGGCGCTGGACGCCGAGAAGCGCCTGGCTGAGGAGGAGATGAAGGTGACCCTCGACGAAGGAGGCCACCTGCGCCGCATCACCAAGCTGATGGACCCCGCAGACGCCGACGGGGAGTACATCGGGGCGACCCTCATCCAGGCCCACGGAGCCGACGCTCTCGCGACGGCGCTGGAGACGACCTGGCGGCGGGACCCGGACCTCTACTACGAGGACGGCTACCAGGAGCTGGTGGACACCGGCGGCCGGGTGGGGGTGGCACCCATCGGGTCCGTGCCGTGGGTCGAGGTCGACAACCACGACGACCTCGCACGGGCTCGGGAGATCGCGTGCCACTACTAGCGCGGATGCTGCTCAGCCCGCTGATCATCGACATCCGGGCCGGTGCCGTGTCCGGGCTCGGTGACCTGCTGGCCGACCGGCGCATCTCCGCCGACGGCCGCGTCGCGGTAGCGGTGGGCCCAGGTCAGGGCGAGCAGGTGGTCGAGGAGATCCGGCCCGCCCTGAGCAACGCCGACGTCTTCACGGTGCGGGGCGGCAGCCTGGAGTCCGCGGGGGAGCTGCAGGCGCAGCTGCGCGGCACGCACTACGACGCGCTCGTCGGGATCGGCGGCGGTCGGACGCTCGACGTGGCGAAGTACGCCGCCACCCGGCTGGCCCTGCCGATGGTGGCGGTCGCCACCAACCTGGCCCATGACGGCATCGCCTCCCCGGTCAGCTCGCTGGTGCACGATGGGGGCAAGGGGTCCTTCGGCGTCGGGCTGCCGCTGGCCGTGGTGGTGGACCTGGACTTCGTCCGCAGCTCGCCTGCTCGGATGGTGCGCTCAGGGGTGGGTGACGTCGTGAGCAACCTGTCCGCGCTGGCGGACTGGTGGCTCGCGCACGAGGAGCGGGGTGAGCCGATCGACGGGCTGGCGGAGACGTTCGCACGGACCGCCGCGGAGGCGATGCTGCACCGCACCGACGGCATCGACTCCGACCACTTCCTGACCGCGCTCGCGGACGCACTCGTGCTCTCCGGCATGGCGATGGCGGCCGCCGGGTCGAGCCGCCCCTGCAGCGGCAGCGACCACGAGATCCTGCACGCGATCGACGCGCTGTTCCCCGGCGCCGGCAACCACGGTGAGCTCGCGGGCGTGGGAGCCCTCTTCTCGTTCTTCCTGCGCGAGGACGACGAGGCGGGATCCCTGGTCGACGCCTGCCTTCGGCGACATGGCCTGCCCCGCCTGCCCGCCGACCTCGGCCTGTCGGCCGAGCAGTTCGCGCACGCCGTGCTGCTGGCGCCGACGACCCGACCCGACCGCTACACGATCCTCGAGCATCTCGACCTCGACGGGAGTGCGGTCCAGGAGCGGGTCGACGCTTTCGTGGCTACCTATGGGAACTGAGCGGGGGCCGTCCAGGGCGCCGGTGATAGCGTTCCACGGTCCAATTGGCGGGGCCGGCGGCGGCGGGAGTTCAGTGGCTGTTCAGCTCCGGCCGGCGTCCCGGCTAGCGACTCTGTGGCGTCAGCGCCGGGTGCTCCAGCTGCTGGTGTCGCGCGACCTCAAGGTCAAGTACGCCGACTCCGCGCTGGGCTACCTGTGGTCGATCGTCGAGCCACTGCTGATGGCCGGCATCTACTGGTTCGTCTTCACCAAGCTGATGACGCGCTCGCTGGGGGAGGACCCGTACATCGTCTTCCTGCTCTGCGCGATGCTGCCCTGGCAGTGGGCCAACGGGGTCGTGCGCGCGTCGATGCGGGCGCTGAACAAGGACTCCAAGCTGGTCCGGTCGACCAACCTGCCGCGCGAGATCTGGGTCCTGCGAGCCGTCCTGAGCCGGTTTGCCGACTTCGCCCTGGCGTTGCCGGTCCTGGCGCTCTTCGCCGCGCTCAACGGGGCCACGCCGAGCTGGCACGTGGTGTTCTTCCCGGTGGCGGTACTCATCCAGGGAGTTCTGCTGACCGGATTGGGCCTGATCCTGGCCCCGCTGGCCGTCCTCTATGGCGACGTCGAGCGGTTGATGCGGCTGTTGATGCGCCTGCTCTTCTTCCTGTCCCCGGTCGTCTACGGCGTCCACGACGTGCAGGACCGGCTGGGCGATGGGCTCTCCGGTCTGTACGTCATCAACCCCTTCGCCGGTCTGCTCGACCTCTACCGGACCGCGTTCTTCGCCGAGGAGTGGGCTGGCTGGGCTCCGCTCGGAGTGTCGGTCGGGTCAGCCGTCGTGCTGCTTGCCCTCGGACTGGTTGTCTTTCGCCGGCTCGAGGGCCCAGCCCTCAAGGAGATCTGAGGGTGCAGCCCGTCATCGAGGCAGCCGGTCTCGGCATCAGCTTTCGCCGCAACCGTGGCCGTCGGAGGCGGCTGCGGGAGCTCAGCGGCAGCCCGCCACAGACCGGTCGTCGCAAGGGCGAGTTCTGGGCCCTGCGCGATGTGACGTTCAGCGTCGACCCCGGCGAGGCGGTCGGGCTGGTCGGCGGCAACGGTCAGGGCAAGAGCACCCTCCTCAAGCTCATCGCGGGCGTGCTGCTCCCCGACGAGGGCACGATGCTGGTCCGTGGCGGGGTCGCACCGCTGATCGAGGTCACGGGTGGTTTCGTCGGAGACCTCACCGCCCGCGACAACATCGCGCTGACCGCGGGTGTGCACGGGCTCTCCAAGCGGGCGATCGCCGACCGCTTCGACGAGATCGTGGAGTTCGCGGAGGTCGGCGACTTCCTGGACACCCCCTTCCGGCACTTCTCCTCGGGCATGAAGGTGCGGCTGGGGTTCTCCGTCATCACCACGCTCGACGAGCCCATCGTGCTCGTCGACGAGGTGCTCGCCGTGGGTGACCGGTCGTTCCGCGAGAAGTGCTACCGGCGGATGGAGGACCTGCTCTCCGGTGGGCGCACGATGTTCCTGGTCTCGCACAACGTCTCCGACCTGCGCCGGTTCTGCACCCGGGGCTTGTATCTCAAGGGTGGTTCCCTGGCGCTCGACGGGACGCTGGAGGACGCGCTCTCCCGCTACGGCGAGGACGTCGCACGCCGGAGGGAGCGTCGGGCGGCCCGAGGTTAGAGTGGGACCAACCCCCGCGTGAGGACCTGACCCGCATGCCCCTGATCAGCGTTGTCGTCCCGATCTACAACGTGGAGAGGTACCTCGCCGACTGTCTCGAGTCGCTGGCTCAGCAGACCCACGGCGAGCTCGAGGTCATTCTGGTCGACGACGGGTCCACGGACTCCAGCGCCGACGTCGCGCGGACGTTCGCCGACCGGGACCCACGGTTCCGCCTGGTGCAGCAGCCCAACGGTGGACTCGGCAACGCGCGCAACACCGGTGCGGACCTGGCCACAGGTGACTACCTCGCGTTCGTGGACAGCGACGACGTCGTGGTGCGCAACGCCTACGAGCTGATGGGTGGTTCACTCGAGAAGACGGGGTCGGACTTCGCCTCCGGCAACTACCACCGGCTGACCGTCACGGGCACCTGGCAGTCGGCGATGGTCGCCGGGGCGTTCCGGGCCAACCGCCTGCGGACTCACGTGTCCAAGCACGAGGCGCTGCTCAACGACCGGACGGCGTGGAACAAGCTCTTCCGCCGCTCGTTCTGGACCCGGCACCAGTTCCGGTGGCCAGAAGGGGTGCTCTACGAGGACATCCCCGTCACCCTGCCGGCTCACGTGCTGGCGCGCTCGGTCGACGTCCTGCGCCAACCGGTCTACCTGTGGCGCGCCAGAGTCGGTGACAGCAGCTCCATCACCCAACGACGCACCGAGGCACGAGCGATCCGTGACCGGACGCGGGCGGTCGACGGGGTCAGCCGCTTCCTGGCCGACCACGGGGAGCATGCCCTCAAGTCGCGGTACGACCGGTCGGTCGCGGAGCAGGACCTCGGCTACTTCCTGTCGCAGCTCGACGTCGCCGACGACGAGTTTCGCTCGCTGTTCCTGGAAGTGGTCAACGACTACTTCGACCGCGCTGACGACGACGTCTTCGACCACCTCCCGGCGATCCGGCGGCTGGAGTGGCACCTGGTCCGCCGTCGACTCCTGCCCGAGCTGCTCGAGGTCCTCAGGTTCGAGAAGTCGGGGGAGATCAACTGGACGCCCATGGTTCGTAAGGGCAGACGGTTCTGGGGCGACTACCCCTTCCGCGGTGACCCGGAGCTGGCGATCCCCGACTCCGTCTACCGGCTGGACCGCGAGGAGATCCCGCTGCGCGCGAGCGTCGAGGACGTGTTCTGGCAGGGCGACCAGCTCACGCTGACCGGTTACGCCCACATCGCCTTTCTGGACCTCAGTCGACCGGGGTCGGCGCGCATCCGGCTGACCCTGGAGGAGAGCGGTCACCCGGAGAACGTGGTGTCGATGAAGGTGCGCACCGTGCGACGACCGGACGTGACCGAGTCGGCTCCGGACGGGGTCACCTGCTACGACTGGTGCGGCTTCGAGGCGACGGCTCCCGTCTCCGAGCTCGCGCCGCGGGGGCGTTACCGCGACGGTCACTGGCGGCTGCGGGTCGAGGTGCGCTCGCACGGCATTCTGCGCCGCCGGTGGCTGGCACGAACCGAGCCGGGCCGGGCCAAACGGCCGGCCCTCAAGACCGTCGGCGGGGTCCGGGTGGTGCCGACCAGCGAGGTAGGGGACTTCGCCGTCGAAGTCAGCGCGGGGCCCGCCACGGTCACCGATGTCGTGGTTGACGGGCCGGTGCTCGAGCTGCACGGCACGCTGCACGGGCGGTCCCTGGACCCCGGGGCCTGCCGGCTGCGCGCAGCGCGCCGGGATGGCACCGCGACGCTGCACTACCCGGCGGCGGCCGCCGGGCCGCCGTCCCCGGACGGG